>JBBRZY010000279.1:0-6575 GCA_038252885.1 Anaerolineales bacterium
GCCACGGGTTGCGCTGGCTGGCCTCCGAGATTCGCGGGCAGGGCCACGCCCCCGGCCTGTGGCTGGCCCCCTACCTGGTGCGCTCCGACGCGCGCCTGTTGCGCGAGCACCCCGATTGGTTCTTGCGCCATCCCGACGGCCGCCGCGTCAATGCCGGCTTCAATTGGTTCAGGTGGTGCTATGGCCTCGACCCCACGCATCCCGCTGTGCGTGAGCATGTGCGCAAGCTCATCTCTACCGCCGTGCACGAGTGGGGCTTCGCCTATCTCAAGCTCGACTTCTTGTATGCCGCCGCGCTGCCCGCCGCCCGCTACGACCCGACCCTCACCCGCGCCCAGGCCATGCGCCAGGCGCTCACCGACATCCGGGAGGCGGCCGGCCCCGACACCTTCTTGCTTGGCTGCGGCTGCCCGCTCGGCTCGGCCGTGGGCGTGGTCGACGGCATGCGCGTCAGCACCGACGTGGCCCCCGACTGGGACCCGCAATTGTTCACCCCCCGCCTCGGCCCGCTGTTCTACCGCGAGATGGACTTCGTGGGCGTGCGCAACGCGCTCCGCAACACTATCAACCGCGCGCCGCTGCACCGCCGCTGGTGGCTCAACGACCCCGACTGCCTGCTGGTGCGCGACCACGACACGCGCCTGACCGAGCCGGAGGTCCGCAGCCTGGCGACCGTCATCGGCCTCTCGGGCGGCATGTTCCTGGTGTCCGACGACATGCAGCGCCTCGCGCCCGAACGCCAACGATACCTGGCCGCGCTGCTGCCGGTGCTGGGGGCCAGCGCCGCCGCGCCCGGCTGGCTCGACAGCGACATGCCCGACCTGTTCGTGCTGCCTCGCCCCGCCGTCGGCGCCCTCGGGCCGTGGGTCGTGGCCGGCCTCTTCAACTGGTCGGCCGAGCCCCGCGACCACGCCGCCACCCTCAGCGCCCTCGGCCTCGACCCGGCTGCCGACTATTGGGTGTCCGAGTTTTGGGACGGCGACTTGCGCCAATTGCAGGCCGGCGCGCCCCTGCGCCTCACCGCGCTGCCCCCGCACGGCGCACACCTGGTGGCCATCCGGCCAGTCCGCCCTGGCGTGCCCGACCTGGTCGCCTCCTCCTTCCACTTCTCGCAGGGCGGCGAGGTGACCAATTGGATCGCCACCCTCGGCCGCCTTGAAGCCGAGCTCGACCTCGGCCGCGTCGCCGAAGGCGAGTGGCGCTTGGCGCTGCCAGCCGCGCCCACCGCCGTCCTGCTCGACGGCCAGCCCCTCGCAGTTGACCACCTCGGCCAGGGCCTCTACCGCCTTCGCTTCACCGTGAACCGCCAGGCCCGCCTGGTCGTAGAGTGGGAGTAAGCGCCCGCCTGCCGGTGGAGGCCCAACCCGCCCGCAGGCTGATCCGCCGTCAGGCTGGTTGGGATAGACTGTAACTTATTGGCTCCGCACCCGCTCATTATTGTCATTCCGAACCCGCCTCAGGTCGCTGGCACTTGCCGAGTCTGAAAGCGGGTGAGGAATCCCACCATCGGCTTACCCTGGCGCAAATTTCTTATGTGTTTAGCTGCGCTCCTTCCTACCGTCCTCCAACCCTGATTGACGCCCCGTGGGCGGCATGGTACAACCGGGCGCAGGGGAACCATAGGGGCCGGTTTGGCGTCAGCTTAATACTGGCCGGATGTCGCCACTCGCCCGCCGGTGGGCCGCCGGCCCGCCACCGGCCAAGCGTGGGCCTGCAGCCTGGCGCGGGCCGGCCGAAGGCGTTAGAATCTCCCCCATCCTCCCCTCTGCCACCGGGCAGGACTAGAAGCAGGTAGCCTAATGTTGACCGCGCTTGCCAAGCTGGTAAACGACGCCAATGCCGCCCTAGTTCGGGCCGGCGCCCGGCCGGGCCACGCCCAGCGGCGAGGGGCGCGCTTGGCGCTGGTGCTGCTCAGCTTCAGCCTCCTCATTGGCCCCCTGGTCACGCACGCCGCGCCGCCCGCCCAGGCCAACCCCCTCACCCTCACCGCCCGCGCTGGTTTCGACGGCTTCTATAAGGATCTGCGCTGGCTGCCCATCCGCATCACCGTCGCCAATGACGGGCCAGATACCAGCGGCACGCTGCGCGTCGTGGCCCCGCGCTACAACAGCGCCGACCTGCTGATCACCCGTGCCGTCGATCTGCCCACGCAATCGCGCCGTGAAATTTATCTCTACGTCCCCACCGAAGGCTACCTCAGCTCCCTCAAGGTCAGCCTCTTCAGCAGCCAGAACAAAGAGATCATCACCCAAACCGTGCGCCTGGCGCAGACCAACGGCAACGACCTGCTCTTCGGCGTCGTCGCCGGCTCGCCCTCGGCCTATGAGAGTGTGCTGGCCGCCGTCGACCCGGTCAACGGCCAGGCCTACGTCGCCCGCCTGGAGTTAGAAGACCTGCCGCCCGTCACCTATGCCTGGCACGCGCTCGACGTGCTGATCTTTTCTGACGTCGACACCGGCGCGCTTACACCCGACCAGCGCGCGGCCTTGTCGGGTTGGGTCTCGGCCGGCGGCCGGCTCATCGTCGCCGGCGGCCCTACCTGGCAAAAGACCAGCGCCGGGCTGATTGACCTGCTGCCGCTCACGCCCAACGCCACCACCACCTTGCCGGGCCTCGACGCCCTCGCGAAGTTTACCTCCGCCGCCGCGCCCGTTGGTCCGGCCGTCGCCGCCATCGGCGCGCTCGCGCCCGACGCCGTCACGCTCGTCAGTCAGGGCGACGTGCCGCTCGTCGTCATCCGGCGCTCCGGCTTTGGGCAGGTGGCCTTCCTGGCCGTCGACCCGGCCTTTGACCCGCTCGACCAGTGGGCCGGTAGCGAGGGCCTTTACCGCAACATCCTCACCGGCACCGCCCAGCGCCCCAGTTGGTCCGCCGGCCTGCGTAATTGGTATGCTGCCCGCGACGCCATCAACGCGATCCCTGGCCTCGACTTCCCCTCCGCCTTCCTAATCTGCGGCTTCCTCGGCTTCTATCTGATCGCCGTTGGCCCGATCAACTACCTGGTGCTCAAGCGCCTCAAGCGCCGCGAGCTAGCCTGGGTTACCATTCCCGCCCTGGTGCTCCTCTTTAGCGTCGGCGCATACCTGGCCGGCTACCAATTGCGCGGCGGCCAGGCCAGCCTGCACCGCCTGTCCGTCGTTCAGGTCTGGCCCGACTCGCCCTACGCCCGCGTGGAAGGCGTGGTCGGCTTGTTCTCGCCGCGCCGCGCCGCCTACGACCTGAGCTTTGGGGCCGGCTTCCTGGCGCGTCCCATGCCGGTGGATGCCTACAGCGGCACCCCTACCAGCTACACCTCCGAACAAGCCGACCAGACCTTCATTCGCAGCATTCGCCTGGAGGTCGGCGCCGTCGAGCCGTTTGTGGTGCAGGGCCAGATGCTCGCGCCCAGCTTCACTTCCGACCTGGTGCTCAACGTCAGCCAGTCCACGCCCACCCTGCGCGGCACCGTGACCAACCACAGCAACCTCACGCTGACCGACGCCGTCATCCTCGGGCCGGGCGGCGTCCAGCGTTTGGGCGAGCTAAAGCCCGGCGCCTCCCTCACCGTCACCTTGGCGCTGCTAGACAACCGCGCCTCGGTCGCGCCGCCCAACGATGTCCTGCCCGCGCTTGGCAACCAGTCCCCCGCCGCGGCCGGCATCTTCTATCCGCCCAGCAACTACGACACCACCATCGACGACATTCTAGGTAACACCTATTACTATAACGACCGCGAGCAGTTCCGGCGCTACTCGCTCTTGGCCTCGCTGATCGACTCGTATGCCGGCGGCGTGCGCGGCAGCGGCGTGTATTTGGCCGGCTGGACCGAAGAGTCGCCGCTGCCGGTGGAAGTCGTCGGCCGCCCCTTCACCACCCTCGACCGCAGCCTGTACCTGGTGGCGCTCACGCCCCGGCTGGAAGTTAGCAGCGGCAAGGTCGTCATCCCGCCCGGGCTGATGCAGTGGCTGGCCCTGAACCCCACCCCCTCTAGCACGCCCACGCCCTACGACATGTACCTGTACCAGGGCAACCTCTACGAGCTGCGCTTCGTCCCGACCCAATCGGTGCCCTTTCAGGAAGTCGACTCGCTGGTGATGCACCTGACCAGCTATGGCCTCACCGGCCCGGCCGCCGTGGCAGTCGAGATGTGGGACTTCACCGAGAACGTCTGGGTGGCGCTCACCGCGCCGCGCTGGGGCGACACCAAACTGCCGCAGCCGGCCCGCTTTGTGGGGCCTGGCGGTGAAATCCAAACGCGCGTGAGCAACAGCGGCCAACTTCAAGTAAGCGTCGAGCGGCTCGACTTTACCCTCACCGGCCTGCAGTAGCGGGCGAGAGCGAACCCTATGCCGGCCATCATTGAAACCAAGCACCTCACCAAACGCTACGGCAGCCTGATCGCCGTCAACGACCTGTCGCTCAGCGTGGAGCAGGGCGCCATCTACGGCTTCGTCGGCCCCAACGGCGCCGGCAAAACCACCTCCATGCGCATGATGACCACGCTGCTCCAGCCCACCTCTGGCGAGGCCTGGGTGGCGGGCTGCTCGGCCACCAAAGACCCACGCGGCGTGCGGCGGGCCATCGGCTACATGCCCGACTTCTTCGGCGTCTACGACGACATGAAGGTCTGGGAATATCTCGACTTCTTCGCCGCCTGCTACGAAATCCCCGAGGCCACGCGCGGCGTGCTCATCACCGACCTGCTGGCCCTGGTCGACCTCAGCCACCGGCGCGACGACATGGTCGACACTCTTTCCAGGGGCATGAAGCAGCGCCTGTGCCTGGCGCGCACCCTGGCGCACGACCCGCAAATCCTCATCCTCGACGAGCCCGCCTCCGGCCTCGACCCGCGCGCCCGCATTGAAATTCGCGAGTTGCTGCTCGAGCTTAGCCGCATGGGCAAGACCATCTTTTTCTCGACCCACATCCTGGCCGACGTGGCCGAGATTTGCACCCAGGTGGGCATCGTCGAAGCCGGGCGGCTGGTGGCCCAGGGCAGCCTGGAAGAGATGCAGCGTCGTCTGCGCCCCCACCGCCGCCTGACCATCACGCTTCTCAACCGCGCCGAAGAGGCGCAGGTGGCCCTAGCGGGCCGCGCCGGCGTAGTCGAAGTGCGCCTGGCGGCCGAGCCGGCGGCCAACGGCGGGGCCGTCACCGTCCCGGCCGCCTCGCCGGGGGCCGTCTCCATTGACGTTGATTTTGACGGCAACGATCAGGCCGTCAGCGAGTTGCTGCGTGACCTGGTGGGGCGCGGGCTGCCGGTGCTGCGCTTCACCGAGAGCGTCTACGACCTGGAAGACGTCTTCATGCAGGCCACTAAGGGCATCGTGTCTTAGAAAGTAACTGATGACCACCACCGACCTCGCCGCCGCCCCCCCGCCTGCCGCGCCGCCCGCGCCGGGCCGCGCTCGCCGCACCCTGCGGCAGTTCCTCACCTCCAACCCGGTGGTGCTCAAGGAGCTGCGCGGGCGCATGCGCGGGCCGCGCGCCTTTGTGGTGCTCAGCGTCTATCTGCTGCTCATGAGCGCCTTCGTCACCTTGCTTTACACGGTTTACATCGTCTCGCTGAACAACACCTACAACGGCTCCAGCAGTCAGGTCGTGGGCAAGTTTGTGTTTGGCGCCGTCGTCGGCATTGAGCTGCTGCTGGTCTGTTTCATCGCGCCCGCCTTCACCGCCGGGGCCATCAGCGGCGAGCGCGAGCGCCAGACCTACGACTTGCTGCAAACCACGCTGCTCTCGGCCCACGCGCTGGTGCTCGGCAAGCTGGCCTCGGCCCTGTCGTACATCTTCCTGCTGCTCATCGCGGCCTTCCCCCTGCAAAGCCTGGCCTTCCTGTTGGGCGGCGTCGCCCCCGAGGAAGTCTTGATTGCCAGCGGGTTGCTGGTGGCCACCGCCTTTCTGTTTGGGGCTTCCGGCGTCTTCTTCTCGTCGCTCATGCGCCGCACGCTCGGCTCCACCGTGCTCACCTACGCTTTTGCCCTGCTGGCCACGCTCGGGTTGCCGCTCGTCCTGGTGGCGATGCTGCCGCTGACCAACATCTTCTTCTACAACGGCCCGCTTGGCCCGCTGGCTGAGGCCGTGCTGATCTATGTCGTGGGCTTGCTCATCTGCCTCAATCCAATTGCCACGGCCATCGCCACCGAGATCATCCTGGTCTCCAACCAGTCCGCTTTCTATTTCACAATTCCCCTCGGCAACGGCTTCGCCCTGCCGCTGATCTCGCCCTGGCTGCCGTTCATGCTTTTTTGCTTCATCTTCGGATCGCTCATGACGTTGGCCAGCATCCTGGCCGTGCGTCGGGCCGAGCGCTGAGTATTGTTGCCCTGGTTTTTCAGCCGTCCGGTCTCTCGGAACACTCTCATGCTGGGCAGCGTTAAATTGGTGATACTCTTGAGCCTAACGTGAGAACCCCATGACTGACCCGGCCTTTCACGAAGTCGAACAACATCTCGCCGCCTGGACGCTGCGGCTGCGGCTGCGCGACGCCTTTATTTGGTCGTTGCGTGGCCTGGGGGCCGGCCTGGCCGTCGGCCTCGTGCTGGCCCTCATCGCCCGCCTGCGCCCTTTCTTGACCGAACCCGCCCTCATCGGCC
>JBBRZY010000280.1:0-6568 GCA_038252885.1 Anaerolineales bacterium
ATTGGGTGTGCCACGTGAGGCTGGAGTGGTGCGCCGGATGGTATTGTTCGTAGAAGTGGCACGAGTGGCACGAGTGCCGCGCTGGAAGGAATTGTTGAATTCTCTGCCGCGCCTGCCGCGTCTGCCACAGGTGTTGGTTTTCCTGTCGCGCCTGCCAGCGCCTGCCGCGCTGGTGACAGTGACTGAGGTTCGGTTGTTAAGGTGGGCGGCGCCCGGGCTACTTGGTTGGGGAACGCGGCCCTAACTCTGTTGTATAGAATTAATGTTCTGTTGGCAAGAGGCAATATTTGCTTGAAACCAAGGGGTTTGAGGGCAGGCGGCGGTTACGCGGCCGGCAGCCAGAGGCGCATGGGGGCGGGGCCACGGTTGGCCCAGGCGTAGTACGGCACGGCGGTGAGGGTCAGCGGGGTGCGCGGGAGCGGCTGCGCGGCGGCAGGGTAGTAGAGCGCGTCGGACCAGGCGGACTGGTCAACGACGTAGCCGGGCGCGTGGATGGCGACCACGCCACCGAGCAGGTCGGGCTGCCAGGCGGCTTGCAGACTGGCGGCGGGGTCCACCAGCACGTCGAGCAGGTTCACGCCGGCGGGCTGATCGCCCTGCTCCAGGCAGTAGACCAGCGGGCCGCGTTCGAGGGCCAAGCAGCCGCGCAGCGCGTCGATGCGGGGGTGGGGCTGCGTGAGGCGCGGCGCGAGGGGCAGATGCAGGGTGAGCACATCGCCGGGCTGCCAAGCGCGGGTGACGGCGGCGTAAGTGCCGGGCGTCAGCGGCTGGGACAGCGGCGCACCGTTTAGTTCGGCGGTGACGCCCGCGCACCAAGCGGGCAGGCGCAGCGCCAATTCCCACGCATCGCCGGCGGCCGCGTCAATGGTGACGCGCACGTCGCCGTCCCACGGATAGTTGGTTTCAATCCGCAGCGCGCGGCCGGCCACGGTGAGCGCGGCCGAGGCGAACTGGTGCAACTGCACACCGGCCGGCGAGTGCGTGGCGAGGAAATACTCCAGGCTCGCCAACTGGCGCATGACGTTGGGCGGGCAGCAGGCGCAGCCGTACCAGGCCTGGCGGGTGGCCCCGGCGCGACTTTGCAACGGGTTCTCGTAGAAGAAGGCGCGGCCATCGAGCGACACGCCGGCCAGGAAGCCGTTGTAGAGCGAACGCTCAAAGGCGTCGGCGTAGCGCGGCGCGCCGGTGGCGAGCAGCATGCGCCAGTTGAACATCAGCGCGGCGATGGCGGCGCAAGTTTCGCAGTAGGAACGGTCGCTGGGCAACTCGTAGGCCTCACCAAAAGCCTCGCCGTCGAAACGCGCGCCGTAGCCGCCGGTGACGTGCATCTTGTGGGCGGTGCCGTCGTGCCACAGCCGCTCGGCGGCGGCCAGGAGGGCGGCCTCGCCGGTCTCCAAATACATGTCGGCGATACCGCTGTTGAGATAGAGTTGGCGCACGGCGTGGCCGGCCACTGCGTCGGCGGCGCGCACCGGCACGTGGTCCTGCTGATACTCGGGGCCGAAGGGCGGCAGGCCGACCATCTGGCGCTGGCCGCGCTGGTCAAGGAAGAAGGCGGCCAGGTCGCGGTAGCGGAGCTCGCCGGTCTCGCGGTAGAGCTCGACCAGCGCCATCTCGATCTCGGGGTGGCCGCAGGTGCCGAGGCGCTTGGTTGGCCCGAAGGTGGCGTCAATGTGGTCGGCAAACTTACAGGCGAGGTCGAGCAGGCGGCGGCGGCCGGTGGCGCGGTGGTGGGCGACGGCGGCTTGGAAGAGGTGGCCGGCGCAGTACAACTCGTGGCCGTGATCGAGATCGGTCCAGCGCTGGCCGACCTTGGGAACCTGGTAATAGGTGTTCAGGTAGCCATCGCCCTGCTGCGCGGTGGCGAGCAGGTCAATGGCAGCATTCACCAGTTGTTCGAGCGCGGGGTCAGGGCCGGCGGCGAGCGCGTAGCTGGCGGCCTCCAGCCACTTGTAGAGATCAGAGTCGGCGAAGCGGTAGCCCATGTACGCGCCGGTGGTCAGCCCGGCCGCCAGCCGCAGGTTGTGGAAGTTGCCGGCTTTTTCGAGCTGCTCGTAGCCGTGGCGCAGGCTGATGGTGTGGTTGACGGCCTGGCGGTGACCCCAGAAGCCGCCGGTGAGGGTGACGGCGGCGAAGGGCAGCGCCTGCAGGTGGGCGTGGGGGCTGGCGAGGGTGGCAGTGTGCATTGTGTGGCTCCACAAACAGCGCGACCGGCGGCGGCTTTCAGGACCGCGCCGGCCGGCGGGGCAGACGAGTAGTGGGTGCGCGGCCAGGCGGCTTTCAGTAGAACAGCTGCGACTTGGCCTTGTCTTGGGTGAAGCCGCCGGTCTGTCCCGGATGCCCGGCCTGATCGAGCCGGTTCACCTAGCTGCCAAAGGCCTCATCCAGGTCTGGTTGTGGCCGAGCGTCTTGTCCGAGAAGACCCAGGGCTGATAGAACTTGCCCGGGGCGATTTCAATCTGCGTCCGGGGTTTTGGACCGGCGCACGTTCGAGGCGCCCTGCTGCACGACGTGCGTTAGCTCGTGGGCCAACAGATGCTAGCCGGCGCTGCTACTGGGGGAATATTTGCCGGCGCCCATGTAGACGTCGGAGCCGTGCGTGAAGGCCTGCGCCCCCATGGCTTGGTTCAGAGACTGCGACTCTGCCCCGGTGTGAACGCGCACCTGGCCGAAGTCGGCGTTCAAGCCGCTTTCCATCTTGGCGCGCGTGGCGGCGGGCAGCGGCGCACCACCGCCCTTATTGGCCGCCAGCCGGCTTTCGATCTGCTCGCCGGCGTCGCCGCCTTGCAGGCCGATGGGTCCGGCGGGCGTGCGTTGAATGGGGGCAGTCGCTTCGTCCTGGTCGGGGGTGGGGGCAGCGGCCGAGCGCATAACCGAGTCGGCCATGTGGTCGGCTTCACGCTCGTAGCGATCGCCGGCCGGGCCGACGGTGAGCTTGGCCTGCACCCGGCCGGAGGCGAGCAGGTGGGTGACGGCGCGGTTGCCCACCTGGCGCTGCATCTGCCGCAGCATCTCGGGCGAGGCAGACTGTGGGTCGGCGCGCTCGCCGGGGCGCGGGCGCGCGGCGGCCGGCTTGGTTTCAAGCTTCGGCGCCGGCCTACTTGCCCGGGCTTCGTCGGTATTCGTATGAGAGCGTTGGATCGGCATTGCTGCTCCAGTGTGTCACGAATGGTTCATAACAATCCGTGGGCCGGTGGTCGCTGGCCACAGCCACTCGGGAATGATAGCACCAGCCGGACAAGCGCACAATCCAGGGTGGGGCCTCCACTAGCGTGAACCTTCAACTTGCCAGGCGAGTACCCCCAGCATGACTACTCAAACCACTCCTAACCCGGCGCGCGCGTTGGATTTTTGGCTCGGCGATTGGACCGTCAGTTGGGGCGATGGGCTGACGGCCCGCAACACGGTGGAGGCGATCTTGGGCGGCGCGGTGATGCGCGAGAGCTTTGATGGCCACCCCGGCGCGAGCTTTCAGGGCGTCAGCCTGTCGGTCTATAGCCCGGCGTTGGGGCTGTGGCGGCAGACCTGGGTCGACTCAGACGGCAGCTATTGGGCCTTCACCGGCGGGCCGGAGGGCGACCGCTTCTGCTTCGCCACTGACGACGTGCAGCAGGGTAAACCGATCAAGCTGCGGATGACGTTTTACCACATCGCGGCGGACGCGCTGGATTGGGACTGGGAACGCTCGGACGACGGCGGCGGCACGTGGACGCTCAAATGGCGGCTGCACTACACGCGCCGCGCTGCCCCTTAGGCGGCGGTTGACCGTTCGGCGCGCAGGTCGAGCCAGTCGAGTTCGGCCGGCGTGAGGGCCAGGTCGAGGGCGGCGGCGCTGTCGGCGTATTCTGCGCGGCTGACCGAGCCGACGAGCGCGAACAGGTTGAGCGACGATTGGAGGCTGTAGGCGAGGGCGACTTGGGCCACGCTGGCCCCGCGCTCGGCGGCCAGGGCGCGAGTGCGCGCCAGCCGCTCGAAGTTGGGCGCGGTGCCGTAGCAGCGCAGCACCATCTGGTCGGTGGGCGAGGTCAATTCGGCCAGCCGGTCGGGGTGCACGCGGCCAGAGAAGAAGCCGCTGGCGAGCGACGACCAGGCGAAGACCGGCAGCTGCGTCTGGGCGTACCAGGCGCGTTCAGGGGCGCGGGCGGGGCCGGTGAGGGTGTAGGCGTCGGCCCAGGGAGCTTCGGCCTGCTCGGCCAGGCCGAAGTGTGGGCTGCTGGCGACGATGGGCGTGAGGCTGTTGGCCAGGCTGTAGGCATTGGCTTCTTGCAGCCGGGCCGACGACCAGTTGGAGACGCCGATGGCGCGGAGCTTGCCGGCCAGGCGGTGTTGGTGCAGGGCCTCGACGATCGGCCCGACCGGCTTGGTGGGGTCGTCGCGGTGCAGCATGTAGAGGTCGATGTAGTCGGTCTGCAAGCGCTCGAGCGACTCGTGCAGGTCGGCGGCGATGTGGGCCGGGGTGACGCGCGCGCCGTGGGCGTCGGGGTGCGCGCCCTTGCTGAGGAGGAGCACATCATCGCGCCGGCCGCGCGCCTTGAGCCAGCGGCCGAGGGTGCGCTCGCTGCTGCCGCCGCCGTAGACATGGGCCGTATCTATGATGGTGCAGCCCAATTCCAGCACGGCGTCGAGCAGGGCAAAGCTGGCGGCGTCGTCGAGGTTGCTGCCGAACATCGTGCCGCCCTGCACCAGGCGAGAGACCGGCAGCGCAAGGCCGCGGATGGTGGCGTATTGCATGGTGAATGTCCTTAAGGGGTGAGGGGGCCTAGCGGCCGGTTGGTGAAGGCGTAGGCGCGCGCCGCCGGGACCGAGACGAGCTCTTTTTCAGGATAGCGCAGCGCCGTCAGCCGCCCGCCGAAGACGCAGCCGGTATCAATGTTGAGCGTGCCGTTGAGCCACTCAGGCTCTGGCACAGGCGTGTGGCCGTAGAGCACCAGGGCTGCGCCGTGATAGTCGGCGGCCCAGTTGAGGCGCACCGGCAGGCCGAGCGCGTCGAGCTGGCCGTTGGTCGCGCCATACAGGGCGAACTCGCGCACCGCGCTGGTATCGCGCAAATGCATGGCGGCTTTCAGGCCGGCGTGGGCCACCACCAACTGGCCGGCGGCGAGCACGTAGTGGCTGGGGCGGCCAGCGAGAAACGCCAACACTTGCTGCCGAAAGGCCAGCGGCATGGCCGCCAACTGGGCCACGCTCTCGGCCAGGCCGTTGGTTAGGCGCACGTTCTTGCCTTGCAGGTGGCGCACCAGCTTGGCATCGTGGTTGCCGGGCACGCACAGCGCTATGCCGGCCGCGACCATATCCATCACCAACTGTAACACCCCCGGCACATCAGGCCCGCGATCCACCAGGTCGCCCAAAAAGACGGCGGTGCGGCCGGGCGGCGGGAGGACGTGCTCACCGAGCGTATAGCCCAACTGCGCCAGCAGCGCTTGCAATTCAGCCAGGCAACCGTGGACGTCACCGATGAGGTCGAACGGGCCGGGCAGGTCACGGCGATCGGGCGGCAACGGCGCGCGCACGACGGTCGCGGCGGCGGCGGCCTCGGGCGTGGGAAGCGTGAAGAACAAGCGAAAACCCTCACGCTCCAGATGCAGCGGCTCGGGTTGACCAAGCACCAGCGCCACCGGCATCACATAGTGCCGGCGCGCCAGGGCCACGGGCGGCTGGCGCTCGAGCAGGCCGGCGTGAGCGGCGTCGAGCACGGTCAACTGCCCGGCCGCCAAGCGCTGGCCGGCGCGGTGGAGCAACTGCGCCTGGGCATCGGCGTCGTCGGCCGCGCCGGCGCGGAAATCGGCCAGCGCCAGAATCTCAGCTGGCGCAAAGTGCTGCTGGGCGAAGGCGGCGCGCTCGGCCGCAGCGGGACCGACCAGGACAACCAGGGCCAGGGCCGGCAGGGTGAGGGTCGGCATCGGGGCGGGCGACGCTAGGGCGTCTGGGCGCAGCGCATGCCAAAGGCGTCGCGCGATTCGTTGGGGCCGTAGAACAGGCGCACCGAGGTGGTGGTTTCTTCGACGCGGCCGTTCCAGTTGCCGCCGCGCAGGGGGCGGCAGTCGCCCTCGGGGCAGCCGGTGTGGTCGGGGCCGAGCGGGTTCAGCAGCGGCGAGACGGCGTAATAGGCGGCGTCGTACCAATCGGCCACCCACTCGGAGACGTTGCCGGCCATGTCGAGCGCGCCGTAGGGGCTGGCCCCGGTTGGGTATTGGCCGACGGCCACGGTGTCGCCGACGCCGGAGGCCTGGAAGTTGAGGCGCGAGGGATCGGGCGGCTCGTTGCCCCACGGATACAGGCGGGCGTCGGTGCCGCGCGCGGCCTTTTCCCACTCGGCCTCGGTGGGCAGGCGGAAGGCGCGGCTGGTGGCGGCGCTCAGCCAGCGGCAGAAGTCGGCGGCGTCATCCCAGGTGACGTTGACGACCGGCAGCAGGGGATGAGCACTGAGCGCGGTGGGTGGCGGCGGTATGACCCGCCCGGTGGCGCGCAGGAAGGTCAGGTATTGGGCGTTGGTGACCGGGTATTTGCCCAGGTAATACTCCGACAACTGCACGGTGTGCGCCGGCTGCTCGGCCCGCCCGGCCTC
>JBBRZY010000281.1:0-6565 GCA_038252885.1 Anaerolineales bacterium
GCCCAGCGCATGGCCTCCCACTGCGCGAGATACGGGGCCATGCGCTGGCGCTCGTGGTCGGATGACGCGCCGTAGAAGTACCAGGCCCGCCCGCCCAGCGCAAAGGCCATGACGCCCGCCAGCGCCTGCCCGGCGTATTCGGCCAGGAACAGCGCGCATTGGCCGAGCGGCTGGAACAGGGCGTAGGCCCGGCGGTAGTAAGCGGGCGCGTGGACGCCGAAGCCGTCGCGCGCGCCGGTGGCGGCCATGAGCGCCAGGAACGCGTCGAGGTCGGCCGGGGCGGCGGCGGCGCGCACGGTGATGTCCTTCTTGCGGGCCAGGCCGATGTTATAGCGGGTCTTGGGTTTCATGGCGGCCAGGATGGCGGCCTCGTCTGGGCGCAGGTCAATCACCAGCGAGCGCTGCGGCTGGACGGTGTGCGGCGAGGGTCGGAAGCCCAGCCCGGCCAGCAGGGCGCGGGTGGCGGGGGTGTCGTCTAGCTCCGGTTCCCACTTCAGGCAGATGGCGTGCTGCTTTTTCGCGGCCCGGTCGAGCGCGGGCAGTAGGCCGGCCGCCTGGGCCGGGTCGGCCCAATCAACCACTGGGCCGCGCGGGACGTAGGCCAGGCTGAGGCCGAGGGGCAGACGCCGGTAGAGCACCAGCGCGCCGCCGCCCGCCGCCGTATGGCCGATGGTTGTCGGCCCGCGCACAACCTCAGCCGACCAGCCGAACTCAGACTTGAGTTGGCCCCAGGCGCTAGTTTGCAGCAGGTGGGCGGCGGCGTGCGCGGTCACGAAGGCGTCCCATTGGGCGTCGGCGAGGGGCATGCGGAGGATTATAGCAGTGGGCGAGGGGGCCTATCCATTTGAGGGCTGGTTGTCGGCAGGCCCGAACAACCCCCTGTGCCCTGTCATTCCGAAGCCCCGCTCGCTGGCTTGTAGCTCCATAGCAATCTTGGCGGGGTGATTGCGAAGCACCCTTTAGGGGGAATCTCACCGGTTGACCTTGCGCAGCCGCTTGTTTTGTTTTCGGCGTCTGATCGGTAACGTGCGCGGACTGTTCAGTCCGTTGTGATTGTGCGGATCGAGGGTGGGATTTCTCACCCGCCCCAGCGCCGCGCGAGAGCCACCGCCCCATCCCGTCTTCGAAAAGACAGGTAGAAGTTGTTGGCTGGAGTCGCGCTTGACGGTTGGCCCGTGCGCCTGAGACCGTCCTGCGCGCGCATTAGACCAACGCCTGTGCTCTACTAGCTCGCCCTGCGTTGACCCGCGCCTGTGCCCGACCCCCTTCTTTTTTCTCGCCCTCTGCCCCCTTTTGGGCCACACGCTTTTGCCCTAACTGCGGTATGCTTACAGATGAGCGTGTGATTAATAAGTGGGCGCGAAACGAGGCTTGTTTGACTCTAAAATTGAGTCGTGTTATAGTCCGCGCCGTTCTTCACAAATACAAGGACTTCCCCTCGTTTGACCAATTTTAAGGATGACTTAGCATGAATGAATGGACGTTCATCGGGCTTTTTCTCCTGATGGGGGCCATTTTTCCTGGGGCGCCGATCTTGCTCAACAGCTTGATCCTCGGCCCCAAGAAGAACAACTCGGTCAAGAACAGCCCCTACGAGTGCGGCATCGAAACCGTGGGCGACACCTGGGTGCAGTTCAAGGTGCAGTACTACATCTTTGCCCTGGTGTTCGTGGTCTTCGACGTAGAGACGATCTTCCTCTTCCCCTTTGCGGTGGCCTTCCAGAGTGTGCCGCTGTTCATGGTGGTCGAGATGACGCTCTTCATCATCATCCTGGCCGGCGGCCTGCTCTACGCTTGGCGCAAGGGTGCGCTGGAGTGGGTCTAAACAGCACAAGCGTGTGGGCGCCTACCCGTGTGCGGTAGGCGCTTTACTGTCGGGTAACCGGGCGCGCGGCGGGCGCGGGCCCGTTTAGCAAGCGGAGAATGCGATGGATATTGGGCAGTTATTCAACGACCCAGTCGGGCAAATTCGCCTACTTTTGGCGCAGTTGCTGACCAGCCTTGGGCTGGCGCCCCAGGCGGCGGATGTCATCCTGATGATTATCGGGGTGGTCATCATCGCCTCGTTCTGCCTGCTGCTGCCGCTGTTCCTGATCTGGTTTGAGCGCCGGGTCGTGGCCCGCATGCAAGACCGCGTGGGCCCCAACCGCGTTGGCCCGCAGGGGCTGCTGCAAACCATCGCCGACGCCCTCAAGCTGCTCATCAAAGAAGACATCACCCCCACCGGGGCCGATCGGTTCGTATTCAACGCCGCGCCGATCTTGTCGGTCGTTGCCATCATCAGCATGTGGGCCGTCATCCCGTTCGCAGGCTCGATCGTGGGCACCAGCCTAAATGTCGGCGCGCTGTACATCGTCAGCATCGGCTCGCTGGGCACGCTGGCGATTATGATGGGCGGCTGGTCGTCCAACAACAAATACGCGCTGCTGGGCGCCTTCCGCACGGTGGCGCAGTTGGTGTCGTACGAAGCGCCGCTGCTGCTCAGCCTGTTCATCCCAGTGCTGCTGGCGCGCAGCATGGACATGAACACCATCGTCCACGCGCAGAAGGATGTCTGGTTCATCGTGGCCGCGCCCATCGCGGCACTGATCTTCTTCGCCACCTCGGTGGCCGAGGTCGGCCGCACGCCGTTCGACCTGCTCGAAGCCGAGTCGGAAATCGTGGCCGGCTTCCACATTGAATACACCGGCATGAAGTTCGGCATGTTCTTCGTGGCCGAGTTCCTGCACGCCTTCACCGTCGGCGCGCTGACGGCCATCCTGTTCCTGGGCGGTTGGCAGGGGCCATTCGTCGAGCAGGTGCCGCTGCTGGGCGTGGTCTACTTCATGGTCAAAGCCTTTGCCGGCTATTTCCTGGTCATTCTCATGCGCGCGGCGCTGCCCCGCATCCGCATTGACCACATGCTCGACCTCAACTGGAAGTTCCTGGTGCCGGTCGCGCTGGCCGCCATCGTGGTGACCATGTTGGGCGACAAGCTCATTCAGTCGGCCGGCATTCAGAGTGAGTGGATCCGCGCCGGGCTGCTGTTCCTGGCGAACGCCGTGCTGGTCTTCGGCACCTACTGGCTGCTCTCGGCTTCGGCCCGGCGGCTGCGGGCCGCCGAGCAGCGAGAAGCAGCGGCGGCGGCTGGGCCCGGCGATCACGGCCACGATGACGCGGGTGGGCACGCCCAGCACGCGCACGCCGAACACAGCGCGCCGCTGGCCCCGGGCAGCGACCACGGCCCGGCCGCGGCGCAAGGCGCAGCCCCGGCGCCCTCCCACTAGCCCGGTGGCCAGGTAAGGAACGCACTTATGACTTCCTCTCAGATCATCTTCCTCATCACGGCCGTGGCCACGCTGGGCGCGGCCATTTACGTGGTCACGGCCCGCAACCTGGTGCACGCTGCGCTGGCGCTCATCGCCGCCTTCTTCGGCGTCGCCATCATCTTTGTGCTGCTGCAAGCTGGTTTTCTGGCAGCGGTGCAGGTGGTGCTGTACATCGGAGCCATCTCCATCCTCATCATCTTCGCCATCATGCTCACGCGGCGGGTGATGGAAGACACCGGCCCGCAGACCAACCGCCTGTGGGGCGTGAGCGCCGTGCTGGCGCTGATTGGCTTTGGCGCGCTGCTGGCGAGCTTCCGGCTGGTGCCGTCGCTCCAGACGGTCAACGCCGCCGTCACGCCCTCCGCCGATGAAGTCCTCCGGCAACTGGGCTTTGGCTTTGTCGACCCCAACCAATATTTGCTGCCGTTCGAGCTGGCCTCGGTGCTGCTGTTGATTGCGCTGATCGGCTCGATTGTCATCGCGGCGGATCGGAAGTAGAGGCAGACGCATGATTCCTCTGTCGTGGTATTTGGCCCTGGCGGCGGCGCTGTTCTGCGTGGGCATTTACGGAGTGCTGGCGCGCAAGAACGCCGTCGCCATCCTGATTAGCATCGAGCTGATGCTCAACGCCGTGAACATCAACCTGGTGGCCTTCTGGTACTACCTCACGCCGCAGTCGCCGTCGGGCCAGATGTTCACCATCATTGTGCTGACCGTGGCCGCGGCCGAAGCGGCCGTGGGCCTGGCGCTGATCATTTCGATCTACCGCCGCCGCCAGACCGTCATTGCGGAAGAAATCGACTTGATGAAGTGGTAGGGGCGGGAGTCGTTGCTTGAGGTTCAGTCTGGCGCTCTGCCCGCCCTGCGCGGATCGGGCGCCTAGGCTGATCGTCAATCAACCGCTCTGCCCGACTCGCGGGTTGGGCACGCGCCACCGCTGACCTCTCGGAGCCAATATGTCGTTTACGATTGATCAAATCCACACCTTTACGTGGCTCATCCCGCTGCCGCCGCTGCTGGCGTTTGCGCTGATTGTGCTGTTCACCAACCGCAGCAAGATCCTCAGCCACACCGTCGCCATTGGGCTGATGGGCGTCTCGTGGGTGCTAAGTTGGATCGTGTTCTTCTACTCGCTGGGCGTGCACGATTTTGGGCACGGCCTCGATATCTTCGGCATCAAGTTTGACTGGCTGCCGTTCGGCAACGCCGCCACCGGCACCACGCCGCTGGAGATGGGCACGCTGGTTGACCCGCTGACCGGCATCATGCTGTTCTTCGTCTCGCTGGCCTGCCTGCTGATCTTTATCTACAGCGTGGGCTACAGCAACTTCGGCAAGGCGCGCGACGAGCACGACCAGCCCGGCACCCCGCCGCACGGCGTCGAGCCGCTCTACAGCCGCTTCTTCGCCTACCTGAGCCTGTTTGCCTTCGGGATGCTGCTGCTGGTGGTGGCCGACAACCTGCTGCTGCTGTTCGTCGGCTGGGAGATCATGGGCCTGTGCTCATTCCTCCTGATCGGCTTCTGGTACGCCCGCAACTACCCCGACCCCAAGCAGATCACCCCGCGCCGCGCGGCCGTCAAAGCCTTTATGACCACCCGCGTAGGCGATATGTTCATGCTGCTGGGCATCGCCTATTTGTACTCGCAGGCCGGCACGCTCAACTTCCGTGACATTCTGCACGACCCGGCGCTGCTGCTCAAGCTGGCGACCACCCCCAGCATCATCGCCGGGCTGATGGTCTCGCACGTGATCGGGCTGCTGCTGTTCGCCGGCACCATCGGCAAGAGCGCGCAGTTCCCGCTGCACGTCTGGCTGCCAGACGCCATGGAAGGCCCGACGCCCGTTAGCGCCATGATCCACGCCGCCACGATGGTCTCGGCCGGCGTCTACGCCATGATCCGCATGTTCCCGTTGCTCTCGGCCGGCTGGGAGCACGGCCACCCGCTGACGCCGCCGATAATGGCGAAGGCGGGCATTGGCACCTTTACCGCATTGTTCGCGGCCACCATCGCCGTCGCGCAGAGCGACATCAAAAAGGTGCTGGCCTACTCCACCATCTCGCAGTTGGGTTTCATGATCGCCTCGCTCGGGGTGGGGGCCTACGTGGCCGCCGCCTTCCACCTGATGACGCACGCCTTCTTCAAGGCGCTGCTGTTCCTCGGCAGCGGCTCGGTCATTCACGGCGTGGAGCACGGCCACCACCACGCCGAGCACGAGGCGCATCTGGCGGGCGGGCACGGCGGGCATGACGCCCACGCGCCAGTCTTCGATCCGCAGAACATGTTCAACATGGGCGGGCTGGCCAAGAAGATGCCCATCACCTACTGGACCTTCTTGATCGGCGGCCTGGCCTTGTCGGGCTTCCCGTTCATCACCGCCGGCTTCTGGTCGAAAGACGCCATTTTGGGCGGCGCGGCCGAGGGCGGGCAGTGGATCGTCTTCTGGGGCCTGGCCGCGGCGGCGCTGCTGACCGCCTTCTACACCATGCGCCAGATCATTCTCACCTTCCACGGCGCGCCGCGCTCCGCCGCCGCCGAGCACGCCACCGAGCGCGACTCGATCTTTGTGCCGATGCTGATCGCGCTGGTGGTGCTGGCCTTCTTCGCCATCACCGCCGGCTGGGTCGGCATCCCCGAGAGCTTCCCGGTGCTGGGCGGCCTGCTGCCGAACTGGTTCCATGAGTACCTGGGCGGCACGCTGCTTGAGCACCCGCCGGCCGAGGCCTTCCTGCCCATCGCGCTGATCACCTCGCTGGTGGTGGCGCTGGGCGGCCTGCTGCTCGGTTGGCTGGCTTACCGGAACTATCGCAAGGATGCGGTGGACCCGCTGGCGCGCCTGCTGGGCCCGATGTTCGGCGTGCTGCGCGACAAGTACCGCATCGACGAAGTCTACGACACGGTGCTGGTGCGCCCGGCCTACTGGCTGTCTGAGACCTTCGCCTCGGTCTGGCTCGATAAGGGCCTGATCGACGGCACGCTGCACCTGATCGGCCGCGCCTCGCTGCGGCTGGGCAGCGTCTTCCGCGACTACTTTGACCTGCCCGTTATCAACGGCTCGGGCGACCTGGTGGGCAACAGCGTCAACCGCTTTGGCCGCGCCTTCCGCATCATCCAAACCGGCAAGGTCCAGCAATACCTGCTGATCGCAATGGCGATCGTGGTCGTGCTGGGCGCGGTGCTGCTGCTGCCGGGACTAGGACGCTAACCCATGGATGCTCTTTTTCAGAATAACGTCCTTAGCCTGATCCTGTTCGCC
>JBBRZY010000282.1:0-6539 GCA_038252885.1 Anaerolineales bacterium
CGCCTCGGCGAGTGGATGGAGACCGTGCCGGAGTTCGAGCCGTACGAAGCGGGCTCCGAGGTCAAGGCCAAGCCAATGGCAGCCTGCCACTGGTCATTCCCAGACTGGGGGAGTGCCTTGAGCCACACACTGGCGTTGGCATCAAACATCAACAACGCCTCAGCGCACGCCTTAAGCGCGCCGGGCGGTCTTGGCTCTAAGGCGAGTCGCCCAGCGCCTACCGTGAAGGGGGTTACAATGGGCGCATGCCCCGCCAACGCATTCTATTAGTCGATGATCACGAAGTCGTGCGCCTCGGCCTGAAAGCTCTGATCGAGCGCCAGCCCGATATGGTCGTGGTGGCCGAGGCCGACAGCGCGCCCAAAGCCATTAGCATGGCGACCGCTCACCAACCCGACACCGTGGTGATGGATATTCGCCTGGGCAGCGGCAGCGGCATAGACGCCTGCCGCGAGATCATGGCGCAACTGCCAGCCACCAAAGTCATCATGCTCACCAGTTACGCCGAAGATGACGTGCTGTTTGCCGCCATCCAGGCGGGGGCCGCCGGTTACGTGTTGAAGCAGGCCGGCGGCCAAGATGTCGTGCGCGCCTTGCAGGCGGTGGCCCAAGGCCAAGCGCTGCTCGACCCGTCGCTGACCGAGCGCGTGTTTGCCAAGGTGCGCCGCGCGGCGCACGATGAAGAAACCGCCGCCTTCGCCATGCTGAGCGAGCAAGAGCAGCGGGTGTTGGCGCTGATCGCCGCCGGCCACACCAACCGCCAGATTGCCCAGACCCTGCACCTGGGTGAAGGCACAGTGCGCAACTACGTCAGCACCATCCTCAGCAAACTGGGCGTAGCGAACCGGGCCGAAGCCGCAACTTACGCCACCAAACACAATCTGCAGGCCCCGGACTAACACAGGCCATAAGAGGATACCGACGATGCTGGCGGCCCAACCTGACCCACCTGTCCCGTCCAGCCCGGAGGCGCAAACCCGCCAATTGCTGGCGCTGCGTGAAGCCGCTCTGGCGATCTCGGCCAATTTGTCGTTGGCCGAAACGCTGCGGCACATCGTCACCGCGGCCGCCAATTTGGGCGACGCCTGCTATGCGGCGTTGGGCGTGCCCGATGAGTCGGGTGAGTACCTGGCCGAGTTCATCACCACCGGCCTGTCGGCCGAGGCGGAGGCGCGCATCGGGCACCGGCCGCGTGGGCACGGCATCCTAGGCGTCATCCTGCACGAGGGCCAGAGCCTGCGCCTGCGCGACCTGCACCAGCATCCCCGTTCGTTTGGCTTCCCACCCAACCACCCGCCGATGACGAGCTTCCTGGGCGTACCCATCACGCGCAAAGGCGAACGGCTGGGCAACCTGTATCTCACCGACAAGCGCGGTGAGGCCGAATTCACCGACGACGATCAGCACCTGATCGAGCTGTTAGCCGCCCACGGCGGAGTGGCCATCGAGAATGCCCGGCTGTACTCCCGCTTGCAGCATCTGAGCGTGATTGAGGAGCGCCAGCGCATCGGCATGGACCTGCACGACGGCATCATCCAATCCATCTACGCTGTCGGCCTGAAGCTAGAGTTGCTGAAGGCCGAGGTGACCGATGGTGAATATGACACGGCCGCGGCCCAGCTCACCAGCGCGATGGAAGCGCTCAATGCCACCATCCACGACATTCGCGCCTATATCCTCGACCTGCGGCCCCGGCAGTTCCAGGGGGATAACTTGGTGCTGGGCCTGGAATTCCTGCTGGCGGAGTTCAAGGCCAACACCTTAATTGCGGTCACATTTGTGGCCCAGGCCGAGGCCGACCGCCGGCTGTGGCCCGCCGCGCGCCTGGCCCTCTTTCATATCGCGCAAGAAGCACTGAGCAATGCGGCCAAACATGGCCGGGCGTCAAGCGTGTCGGTGCGCCTGGCGATCGAAAGCGAGGCCATCGTGCTGACCTTGAATGACAATGGGCGCGGCTTCTCCGAGGCGGAAGCCCAGCCGCGCATGGGCCACGGTCTGATCAACATGCGCGACCGGGCACACAGCCTGGGCGGCAGCCTGAGCGTGCTGCCCGTGGCGACGGGTGGCACCGAAGTGCGCGTGAGCGTGCCAACGCTGAGCTGAGCGCCGCCCGGGCTTCAATCGGTGCAGGCAGCACGAACGGGCGGCCCCGCGGGCCGCCCGTTTTATTGTGGCGCGCGCCGGTCAGCGCCGGCCTGTGCCTGATGTGCTTTTCGGCTTCGCGTTCGATGACATTTGGCACTACGCCCGGCCCGCCCGGCCGCTATCCTAACGTCCACCGGCACTGATCGAAAGGATCAGGCCCGCCGGCCGGGAAGGACGTGGATCTATGTTCGAATCAATTTTGGTGTCACTCGATGGTTCGGCGCTGGCCGAGCAAGCCCTGGCGCCGGCCTTCACCATCGCCGCTCAGTTTGGCGCGACCGTGCTGCTCCTGCGAGTGGTCGTGCCCGAACGGCCAGTGCTCCACCAGCCGCCGCTGGTCCCCCCGCCGTTTGGCGCTGACGCCGAGACGCTCCGGAGCCAGGTCAGAGAAGCGCACGACTATCTGACCCGGCTTGAACTGCCCCTGCCCCGGAGCGGCCTACTGGTTCACACCCGCGTGCTGGTCGGCGCGCCCCCGGCCAGCATCGTCGCCACGGCCACTGACTCGACGATAGATTTGATTGTGATGTCTACCCATGGCCGCACTGGGCTAACGCGGCTGCTCTATGGCAGCGTGGCCGAAGCGGTGCTGCGCGGGTCGCCCGTGCCGGTGCTGATGATCCCCAATCGGGCGCGCCCGAGCCAAACCGCCGCATATGCCGATCAGCCGCCGGCCGACCTGGTCGCCGGGCCTCTCAGCTCAGGGCTGGGATGACAGATGTCACCTTACCGGGGTGGCAAATGGGGAAAGTAGATGAACTTTGTCACTATGGCGCCGCCCCACTCACCCGTACACTACTGCCATTGAACGTAACCGAAGTCGCCGCCAGTCCCGCGGGCGACTGACAGAGACTGGCTGACAGGCCAGAGGAGAAACCACATGAAGAGCAACGTAATGAACCGCAAGGGCGAAGTGGTGCAGGATCCCCCGTGGGTGGTGAAGTTGATCAGCCACCCCATGGCCGGGCTGTTATGGCTGCCGCTGCGCATCTGGCTGGGCTACCAATGGTTTGAAGCTGGCCTGCACAAGGTGCAGAGCCCGGCCTGGGTCGTCACCGGCGACGCGCTCAAGGGTTTCTGGACCAGCGCCGTCGCCATCCCAGAGACCGGCCGGCCGGCCATCACGTTCGATTGGTACCGCTCCTTCTTGCAGGTCTTGCTCGATGGCCAGGCCTACACCTGGTTCGCCAAGCTGGTGGCCTACGGTGAGGTGCTCATCGGCATCGGCCTGATCCTCGGCGCCTTCACCGGCATCGCCGCCTTCTTCGGCGGGCTGATGAACTTCAACTTCATGCTGGCGGGCTCGGCCAGCACCAACCCGCTGCTGTTCGTCATCGCGGTCGGCCTGATCATGGCCTGGAAGGTCGCGGGTTACTTCGGCGCGGATTACTTCCTGCTGCGCTGGATCGGCACCCCCTGGCGCGGTCGGCGCGCAGCCGCTGACGGGGCCATCGTGGCCCCCAAGCCGGCGTAGGTCGGGCCAGCCCCAATTGAATTACAAAAAAGGCCGGGCCGCTCAATGAGCGGCCCGGCCTTTTTCACGCGCCCGGCGGGCGGGCACAACGAGCGCCGTTGCTCAGTGGGTGAACTTGCGCTCGTAGAAGCCATCGATGCTGAACGCTGGGCTTTGAATGTAGGCCAGCAATTCGGCCTCCTCGGCGCGCACCGCGTCGGCCGCCACCGCCACTTGCCCGGCAAGGGCAGCCGGTACCATCGTCAGCCCATTCACGTCGCCATGCAGCAGGTCGCCGGGGTTGATGGCCACGCCGTCAATTTCCACCGCCTGATTGACCGACAGCAGCCGCGGCTGGCCATGCGACGGCACGAGGCCGGGGCCAAAGTAGTGCAGGCCGAGGTGGCGCACCTCGTTCAGGTCACGCAGGCCGCCGTTGCTCACCACGCCCACCGTCCCCAGCCTCCGGGCCAGCGTGCCCATCACCTCGCCAAAGTGCGCGCTCTTGCGCGGCTGCGGGCCGACGTCTTGCAGTACCAGCACCACCGGCTGCGGCGAGGCGGCCATGGCCGCCATCCACTGGTGCCAGATGCGGCTGTCGCTAGACGCGTTGGGGGTGGTGGAGTCCACCGTCAACGTGACGGCATAGCCCACCATCACCCCCAGGTCGGGCGACAGGCAGCGAATGTCCATCCCGCAGAAGCCTTCGACGCGCCCGCGAATTTTGAAGCTCTCGATGGCGTTACAGATGGTCGGCGTGTCAATCAGCTTGAGCGTGGTGAGTTGGTCAGGCGTGAGCGGCGGCGGCGTGGCGGTAGACATTGGGCGTTGGCTCCGTGAGAATGGGGGTGGCCGGTCTGGGCGTCACTTATAACACACGTCTGGTTAGCCAGCCGCGCGGCTGTGGCCCGAAGGGTTGCGTGCTATTATGCGCCCGCACGATGCCCGCCATCCCCCACCTGGTTTAGCTGAGAAGGAGCGCCGATGAAAGCCTTTCGCATGCATGGCATTGGCGATGTGCGCCTGGAAGACGTGCCGGAGCCCACCGCCGGCCCCGGCGAGGTGCTCATCCGCCCTACCTACACCGGCGTGTGCTCGACCGATTTGCACATCCTCTATACGGGCGCGTTCCACCCCGCCCTGCCAATGGTGATGGGCCACGAATTCAGCGGCGTGGTGGTGGCGCTTGGGCCAGACCAGCACTGGGACGACCGCTACCCGCAGTCGCGTCCGCTGGTGCTAGGCGACCGCGTGTGCGTCGAGCCGGTGCTGCCCTGCAACCACTGCTACTATTGCTTGCGCGGGCACACCAACCTGTGCCCCAATATGTCACACCTGGGCATCTGGCAAGACGGCTCACTGGCCGAACTGGTGCGCGCCCCGGCCGCGCGCTGCACCCGCCTGCCCGACGCGCTCACCAGCCAGGAGGGCGCGCTGACCGAAGTGCTGGCCTGCGGCGTCAACTTCGTCGAGCAGGGGGCGGTCGGCGCGGGCGACTGTGTGGCGGTGGTCGGCGGCGGGCCAATGGGCCAGATGGCCGCGATGGTGGCTGGCGCGGCGGGCGCGAGCCTGGTGATCATGAGCGAGCTTAGCCCGGAGCGACGCGAGGTAGCGCGGCGCATGGGCGTGCACGTGACCGTAGCGGCCGAGAGCGCCAACCCGGTGGATGAGGTGCGCGCGCTAACGGGCGGGCGCGGCGCGGATGTGGTGCTGGAATGCGTGGGCGTCGAGCGGTCGGTGCAGCAGGCGCTGGATATGACCCGGCGCGGCGGCCGGTGCGTGCTGGGAGGGCTGCCGGTGCAGCCGCTGCAGCTGGACATACAGGAAGTGGTATTCGGCGAGAAGGTCGTGGTCGGCGCGCTGGCTTCGGCTTGGCAGTTCGGTAAAGCCATGGACCTGATCACCAGCCGGCGCATTAACCCGGCCGGCATCATCAGCCGAGAGTACGCGTTTGAGGAGGCGGCCGAGGCGCTGGCGACGGCCCACATCCACCGCGAGCTGTGCAAGCTGATGATCAAGCACAACTAAAATCAAGCAAGAGGAGGCCACATGAACCCATCCGAGTCACTCGACCGAGGCGCGCTGAGCACGGTGACGAGCCAGCAGGTGCTCGACACCATGCGCCTGGTGCGCACCGGCCAAACCTACGACCTGGGCGTCAACCTGGGCAACGCCCGGCCGCGCCTGTCGCCCGACTCCATTTTTCCGTTTAGCCTGAGCCAGTTCCGCACGCCGGCCAGCTTCGCGGGCAACGCCGAGATGCTGGGCAACAGCTTCAACGTCGAGATCATCCAGGGCTCGATCCACCAGTCGTCGCACATCGACGCGCTAATCCACGCCCAGCGCCACGGCCAGGTTTACGGCGGCGGACAGATCAGCGACCTGCTGGGCGACTTTGGCTGGCGGGCCTATGGGGCCGAGACCATTCCGCCCATCGTACTGCGCGGCGTGGTGATTGACGCTGCGAGCGTGCACGGCACCCTGCCCGTGCCGGACGGCTACGCGCTGACGGCGGCCGAGCTCGAGGCGGCCGTGAGGGCGCAGGCCCTAACGCTCAAAGCCGGCGACGCGGTGCTGATCCGCACCGGCAAGAACACGCAATACATGACCGACCGGCAGGCGTTCGAGGCCGGCTGCCCCGGCATTTCCGCCGAGGCGGCGCGCTGGCTGGTGGCGCAGGGCATGGTGCTGTTCGGGCTCGACGCCACCAGCGCCGACCCGCACCCGGTGCCCGACTGGGACGACACGGTGCACGAAGAACTGCTCATCAAGCGCGGCATCCACATTATCGAGAACGTCAATCTCGAAGACCTGGTGCGCGCTCAGGTGAAGGAGTTTGCGTTTATTTGCCTGCCGCTGCGCATCGAAGGCGCGACCGGCTCGTGGGTGCGCCCACTGGCGCTGGTGTAGGCGGCGGCGTACTACCAGAATTCAATTTCAA
>JBBRZY010000283.1:0-6519 GCA_038252885.1 Anaerolineales bacterium
GCCGTGCTGCAGCGCGCGCATCGCTTCATGGCGGAAGTGGTTGGTGCAGGCGGCGAAGTCTTCGCCCTGGGCGGCCACGCGCACGGACTGCGGGTGGGCCTCCACCACGGCCAGGTGGCCGGCGGCGTCGGCGATCAGATAGTTGAAGGCGTGCAGGTGGCGCACATGCGTCAGCAGGTCCACCGCCGCGCGCGTGGTGGCGCAGGTCTCCAGCACCAGGCGCGGCAGCAAGTGAAAGGGAATGCCCGGCTGCACGTTTGCCGGCTCGTCCGACAGCGCCACGTGCAGGCAGATAAACAGCCCGGCGTCGTTCACGCCGTCGTAGCGGCCGCCCGGCACTGAGCCGCGCGTGCCGAGCGTGGGGCGGCCCTGCTCGGGCGTTAGCCGCAGCCGCTGGCGCACGCGCTGCACCGGGTGAAAATCGTAGTTGCGGCCCACCCGCACGCGGCCGTCGGGCGCCACCACCGCCAGCGACGAGCAGCCGCCCTCGGGGTAGGGCGGCCGGGCGCGCAGCCGCATGGTCTGCCGGCACACGCCGCGCAGCACGTCGGCATACATTAGCCCCTGCCCATCGGCATAGCCGCGCAGCTCATCGAGCAGCGGCGCATGAACCTCGGCGATCTGGCGGGCGCAGTCGGCGGCGAAGGCCAGCGGCGGCGGCGCGGGCCACCAGGCCGGGATGACGAACGGCTCGGTGCGCTGGCCTTGCGCCTGGCCCAGCGCGTAGTGCGGGCCGCGCAGGTCGAGCCAGGTATAATCCGCCGCAGTCGCGGGGGCGCTGAAGGGTGTGAGCGCTGCCATCGTGCGCGTATTATAGCGGCCCACCGCGCGAGAAAGGCCACTGACCATGACCGACCCACACGCTTTACTCCTCCGCCGCACCATTGAAATTGCGTTGGCCGCCCGCGCCCACGGCAACCACCCGTTCGGCGCGCTGCTGGCCGACCCCGCCGGCCGCGTGCTGCTGGAGGCCGAGAACACCGTCGTCACCGAGCCCAACTGCACCGGCCACGCCGAGACGAATTTAATGCGGCACGCCTCGCGCCAACTTGCGCCCGAGGTCTTGGCGACGGCCACGCTCTACACCAGCACTGAGCCTTGCCCGATGTGCGCCGGGGCGCTGTATTGGGGTGGGGTGCGGCGGCTGGTCTTCTGCGTCAGCCAGCCGGCGCTGTATGCGCTGACGCCGCCGGGTGGCTGGGCGCTGGAACTCTCAGCGCGCTCGGTCTTCGCGCACGCCGCCGGCAGCGTCGAAGTGATCGGCCCGCTGCTCGAAGCGGAGGGGTTGGAAGCGCACGCCGGGTTTTGGAGCTAGGCCCACGCCTAAGTAAACAGCCGCAGCGCCCACCACACTGCCACCGCCACCAACGCCAGGGCGGCCAGCGCCACCAACGCCAGCAGCGCCACCTTCACACGGTCGAGCGGGCGGTCGCCGGCCACGCGGCCGGTTTGGCCGTTGACCAACACGCGATAGCGCCGCCCACCGTATAAGTAGTGGCCGATCCACAGGGGCAGCAGCAGCAGTTGATAGGTCTGCCCGGTGAAGTCGGCGCCACTCACCTGCCACGCGCTCACCACGCGGCCGGGGAGAATTTTTGGCCCGAGCTGGCGCGTGGCCTCGGCCAGCATGCCGGCCCGCGCGTCGAGCGAGGCCTGTGCCAGCGACAGGTCGTAGGTGCCGGCCGGCCAGCCCGCCAGGTACTCCGGCTTGTAGCGCACCAGCCCATCCAAATCGAACGGCTCAATCTGGCGCAGCAGGTCGGCCGGCAGGGCGCGCGCGCCGGGCTGCAGCCAGCGCGGATAGAAGAACGTCTCCTCGCCGGCGCGCCAAATGGCGTGCGCCGCGCGTCCCTCGCCCTCGTTCACCTGCGCCCGCCAGCGCGCCGTCAGGGCGCTGTTGAAGCGCCAAAACGGCACATACACCGGCTGAAGCGGGCGGCGGCGCGCCAGCTGAATCAGATCATCCGGCGCGAGGCGGCCTTGCCCCAGCCAGGCGCGCACCTTGGCCGAGGCCGCTTCGGCCTCCAGCCCCATCGGGATCACGCCCTGCGGCGGCAGCAGCCCGGCCTCCTCCGGCGCGGCCACCAGCGCCGCCGACGCGCAGAACGGGCACACCTGCGAGGTCACACCCACCGGCAGCAGCGCGCCCGCGCCGCACTGCCCGCAGGTGAAGCGCCGCTCGGCCGCCGCCCAGCTCTGGCTCTGGCGGGTGGGCAGCGTGAAGTCGAGCACCTGCTCGGCCGTCACGGGCTCCTCGGTCACACCCTCCACGTAGCCGCAATGCTCGCAGCGCAAATCGACCAGCGCCGGGTCGAAGCGCAGCCGGCCGCCGCAGCGTGGGCAGTCGAACGTCTGGCGGATGCTAACTTCTTCCAGCGTGTTGGTGGTGGATTGCGGCTCGGCCGCTGGCGGCGGGGTCAGGTCGGCCGCGTTGATCTGGCCGGTCAGCAGCCCCAACCCGCGCCGCGCCGCCACGTTGCCGGGGTCGGCGGCGATGGCCCAATCGAGATACTGCTTTTGCTCGGCCGGGTCGGGGGTGGTGGCCGTCAGCCACAGCCAGGCGTCCGAGTGGCCGCGGTCATAGTCCACCGCTTGCAGCAGCAGGTCGCGCGCGCGGGCCGGCTCGTGCGCGCGTAAGGCCTGGCGGCCGTGCTGGTAGAGGTTCTCGGCCGTGTTGCGGCGGCGTTCGGCCTCGCGGTCGAGCGTGCTCACTGCGGCGGCGCGCCGGCCAGGCGACGGGCGGTTTCCAAATCGGCTGGGGTGTTCACGTTGAAGAAGCTCAGATGCTGCGGGTCGAAGCGGTCGAGCTCGGCCTCGTCCACCCAACGCACGCGCACCGCCGGGAAGAAGCTGATGACGCGCATCTTGCCAGCCTCTAGCGCGGCCCGCATGGCCGGCAGGCAGGCGCGGCTATAGATGGCGCGAAACGGCTCGGCCTCGCCCGCCAGGCGCGGCACAATCGCGTCGCCCTCGGGCATCAGGCTGATCAGGTGGTCGAGCAGCGGCGGCACCACAAACGGCATGTCACACGCCACGCACAACACATGCGGCTGCGTGGCGCAGGCCACCGCCGAGTACAGCCCGCCCAGCGCGCCCTTGCCGGGCAGCAAGTCGCCGAACAGCGGCACGCCCAGGTAGGCGTAGTCGTCCGGGCGGTTGGTGATAATGAGGGTCTCGGCCCCCAGCCCGCCCAGTTGGGCCAGCAGGTCTTCGATCAGCGGGCGGCCGAGCACGCGCACAAACGCCTTGTCGGTGCCCATGCGCGCGCTTTGCCCCCCGGCCAGGATGGCGACGGTCAGTGGAAGTGGCATAGGCGGATTATAATGCCGGGCGGGCTAGGCCAATTGGCCCGGCCGTGACGCTGCTAATTCACTGACTCAGGACACACCGCTTGAAACCTCGACCCTCCATTTTGGCGCTCGGCCTCCTGCTGCTGGGCGCCGTGCTGCTGGCCGCCGCCGCGCGCTCCGCCCTGGCGGCCGCCGGCGTCACCCAACGGCTTTACCTGCCGGTGGTCTACACCCCCACCGACTCATACCCGGCGCTGGTGTTTGTCTCGCGCCAAATCCCGCCCACCGGCAGCATCTACTGGAACGTGCCGGCCGACCTGCCCGGCGTTGGCCCGCACAGCCGCTTCCGTGTGGCCGCGCCCGGCCAACTGCTGGTGCGCGAGCCGAACGGTCAAATACGGATGCTGGTGGACGGCGGCGCGCCCACGCCCGCCTCGCTCAACCTGATCGACGTGAACGCGCCGGACGTGTCTTACGACGGCACGCAGATCGTGTTCGCCGGGCTGCCGGCTGGCAGCTACAACCTTGGCCCGAACACCAACCCCGGCGCGTGGCGGCTGTATGTCATCAACGCCGACGGCAGCGGCCTGCACCAACTGACCTTTAGCGATCAATCCCTCAACCTGACGCAGTTCGGCGCGGCGGCGGCTGGGCTGGCGGCCTACGACGACACCGACCCGGCCTGGCTGCCCAACGGCCAGGTTGTGTTCTCCTCGACCCGCTGGCCGGCCTATGCCCAGTACAGCGGGGTGCGCGCCACCAATCTCTACGTGGTCAATGCCAACGGCGCGGGGCTGCGGCGCATCACGTCCGAACGCAACGGCGCCGACCGGCCGCTGGTTGATCCGGTGACCGGCAAGATCGTCTACGCCCGCTGGTGGCGCAACCACCGCTTCGCGCTCGACGACCTGAGCACCGTGGTCGACCCCAACGGCGGCTATATCCAAAAGGACGGGCTGAGCGCCGACCGCAATGTCGAGATCGATGGCAGCGGCGGCTATGCCGACTACCTGTGGCGTAATGCCTGGCAGGCCGCCACCATCAACCCCAACGGCACCGGGCTGGCCCTGTGGGCCGGGTCGTACCGCGACGAAGCCGGCAACCACGTCTATGGCGGCGCGTTCACACCCGCCGGCGCGCTGATCGCCAACTTCTTCCCGATGTACAACATGACTGAGGCGTCCGGCTTCGGCGGGCTGCGGCGCTACGAGCGCGGCCCCAACAGTTACACGCCACTGCTGGGCATCACCAGTCTCACGCTCGATTACGTGCACGCGAACAGCCCGACCTCCTACGGCATCTTCAACGGCAGCTACGCCGCCGAGCCGGCGGTGCTGTCCGACGGCCGGCTGGTGTACTCGTGGGCGGCGGACGTGGCCCAGGACTACGGCCTGTACACCGCCGCCGCCAATGGCGCTGGGCCAACGCTGCTGTACGACCGCCCCGGCACCACCGAGTTGCGCGTCCGCGTGCTGGCCGCCCGCCCACTGCCGCCGGTGCTGCCCGGCCCCACCGGCCCGGCGGCGTCGCTGCTGCCGCCGCCGGCCAGCGCCATCACCTACACCCAAGACGGCACGTTCATCTTTTCCGCCGTCAATGTCTACTTCAACGCCCCGGTCGATTGGGACATCGTCAGCGCGCCGGCCGTTGGCTCGGCCGCCACCATCCGCTTCTTCCTCGACCAGCAGCGCACCAGCCCCGGCTCGTTCCCCAATTTAGATTGGCCGATCTTGCTGGGCGAGGAGGCCGTCAGCCCGGCCGGCCGCGTGCTGACCAACGCCCCGGCCAACCTGTCGCTGTTCGAGCAGTTGCGCTCGGCCGACGGCACGGTGCCGCTGACCAATGGGCCGCTTGGCCCGGATGGCGCGGCGCACGTCGCCGGGCTGAACTTCGGCCCAGCCGGCGCAGTGGCGCGCTGCGCCGGCTGTCACGCCGGCCACACCCTCATCCCCGTGCCGGCCACCGACGAAGAGGCGGCCTGGACCAACCTGGCCCCCGGCGCGGCGGTGGTTGTCTCATCCACCCGCGACGCGGCCCGCAACGGCGGCCTGATTGACCGGCGCGTGCTCAAGGGCGAAATCTGGCGCTATTGGACCAGCAACGACAGCGCGGCCCAAGACAACCAGTGGCTGCGGCTCGACTTTCCGGTGACCGTCACCGTGCGCACGGTGCGCCTGTACAATCCGCGCCCCGGCGACGAGGCCAACAGCACGCTGCAAATCAACAGCGCCGTGGTCGAGCTATGCGCCGACGCGGCCTGCGCGACGATCCTGGCGACGCAGCCGGTCGGCGCGTTGGCGGTGGGCGGCACCAATGTGAGCTTTGCCGAGGTGGCCGGCGTGCACAGCGTGCGCGTGACCCTGACCGACGCGGCCGGCACGTTCTACGGCATGGATGTGGCTGGGCTGGCCGAGATCGAAGTGATTGCCAAAGGTGAATGATGCCGAAGCCCAAGCCGAAGCCGCCGCCCAGCCCCACCCAGCAGGCCTACGACCGGGTGGCGCATCTCTATGCTCAACAAATCTACGGCGAGTTGTCCCACAAGCCCTTCGACCGTGAGCAGCTCGACAAGTTAGCGGCGCGCGTCGGCGCACTCGGCCCGATCTGCGACCTGGGCTGCGGGCCAGGGCAGGCAGCGCGTTACCTCAAGGACCAGGGCGCGACGGTGCTGGGCGTGGACCTGTCGCCGGTCATGGTGGCGCAGGCGCGCGCCCTCAACGCCGACATTGAGTTTCAGACCGGCGACATGCGCGCGCTGACGGGCGTGGCGGATGGCGCGTGGGGCGGTCTGGCGGCTTTCTACTCGCTGATCCACGTTGCGCGGGAAGAATTGCCGGGGGCGCTGGCTGAGCTAAAGCGCGTGCTCGCGCCCGGCGGCTGGCTGCTGGCGGCCGTGCACCTGGGCCAAGAGACGCTGCACCGCGACGAACTGTGTGGCGTGCCAGTGGCGCTCGACTTCTACCACTTCGAGTCCGCCGAGCTGCAAGGCTTCATCGAGCGCGCCGGCTTCACCGTCGTGGACAACCTGGAGCGCGACCCCTACCCGCCCGACATCGAGTACCAGAGCCGCCGCTGCTATCTCTTCGCGCAGAAGCCGTCGTAGACTCGTCACCGCACCAGGGTGTGAGGAAACTTCTTGAGCGTCTAATGCGCGCGAGGGGGGTGAGTGCGTTGATTGAGCGGGGAGGCGACTGGAGTGGCGAGCAGGGCACAAGCGTCGAGTAGCAAC
>JBBRZY010000284.1:0-6499 GCA_038252885.1 Anaerolineales bacterium
CTCGGGCGCTTCTTCACGCCCGTCGCCTTTCTGCTGCCGTTCCTGATCGGCCTGGTCATCTTCACCCTGTTCCCGATTGTCAACGTGTTCTTGATGTCGTTCAAAGAGAAGTATCAAATGTTGACCGGCTCGTTCACGCAGTACGGCCCGGGAAACTACGTGCTGCTTTTCAAGGACCCCTATTTCGTCAACGGCCTCAAGAACACGGCGCTCTACGTCTTCACGGTGGTGCCGGTCTCCACCGTGCTCTCGATCCTGTTCGCCTATCTGCTCAACAAAAAGCTGCGCTTCAATCCGCTGTTTCAGACGGCCTTCTTCCTGCCTATGGTTACCTCGGTCATCGCCGTCGGCCTGGCCTGGAAGTGGATTTTCAACTTCGACTACGGCGTGTTCAACTTCCTGCTGTCACGCTTCGGAGTCGCGCCAATCAATTGGTTGAACAACCCCAATTACGGGCTGGCGGCCATCATCATCTACGGCATTTGGAGCTATCTGCCGTTCACCATCATCCTGCTGCTGGCTGGCCTGCAGAACATCAACCCGCTCTACGCCACCGCTGCCGCTGTGGATGGCGCCAGCAAGGCCCGCATTTTCTTTCGCATCACGCTGCCGCTGCTGGCGCCCACCGTCGGCCTGGTGCTAATCATCAACACCATCAGCGCCTCCAAAGTCTTTGACGAGCTCTTTCCGCTGTTCAACGGCAAGCCGGGTGCGGCCTACAACCTGTACACCGTCGTCTACTACATTTACGAGGTGTTCTACGTCAAATTTCGCCTGGGCCAGGCCGGCGCGGCGGCAGTCATCCTGTTCTTGATCGTCTTGGTCTTTACCCTGGTGCAGTTGTACTTGCAGCGCAATTGGCAGCACTACTAGCCGCCCGGGCGGCAGATGGACCGGTGGATGCGCAAACTCTCGCTTGAATCTCTGATTGACAACCTCCTGCTGCTCGTCGGAGCGGCGGTGATGATCTTTCCGTTCTACTGGATGTTCCTCTCGGCCTTCAAGACGCCGGCCGAGGTCAACACCACGCCGCCTACCTGGGTGCCGGCGGCCTTCAATCTCGACAACTTCGCCTACGCCTTCAACGCCGCGCCGTTCGCCCGCTACTTCCTAAACTCGGTCATCGTCACCGCGTCGGTCGTGATCCTCAGCCTGATCGTCACCATCCTGGCCGCCTTCGCTTTCTCACGGCTGAAATTTCCTGGCCGGGATGTGCTCTTCTCCTTCTGCGTCGCGCTTATGCTGGTGCCGTTTGAGATGATCGTCATCACCAACTATGCCACCATCGTCAAGTGGCATCTGTCCGATAACCTGATCGCGCTGATCATCCCCTTCACCTCCAGCATCTTCTACACCTATATCCTGCGCAACTTCTTTCTGTCGATCCCCGACACGCTCTATTACTCGGCGCGCGTGGATGGGGCCAACAACTGGCAGTATCTGTGGCGCATCATGGTGCCCATCGCCCGGCCGGCCATTGTGACCATCGCGCTGCTGAACACTATCGCCTCGTGGAACGCCTTTCTGTGGCCGCTGCTGGTGGTCAACACCAGCGCCAACCGCACGCTGCCGTTGGGCCTGTACACCTTCATCACCGATGGCGGCATCCGCTACGAGCGGCTGATGGCCGGAGCCACCATCGTCGTCCTGCCCGTCATTCTGCTCTTCCTGTTTGCGCGCAAGAGTATCGTCAGCGGCGTGGCCCGCGGCGGCCTCAAGGGCTAACCCGCCCGCGCCTAGCCCTTTCTCAGACACCCGCTATGCCAAACGACCCAGTCATCCTCGACTTCATCGGCCACACCGATTTTGCGGCGGCCATTCGCGCTAACTACAACAGCCCCGGCGCGGCCAAACTCGCCGCCTATTTCGACTACTTCCGTCGCCAGAATCCGGCCGGCACGGTGGTGCTCGACGCCGGCGACATCCTGTGCGGCGCGCCGATCATCAACCTCACGCGCGGCGAGCCGGTGGTCGATATCGTCAACTTGTTCGACTACGACGCCATGACGCTTGGCAATCACGAGTTTGACTACGGCCGCGACAGCATGCGCGCCACGCTGGCCCGCGCCCGCTTCCCGCTGCTGTGCGCCAACATCGTCGAGCGCGCCACTAACACGCTGCTCGATTACGTCCAGCCTTACCTTTTTATTGAGAGGCAGGGGGTCAAGATCGGCGTCTTGGGCGTCACCACCGCCTATACGCCCTACATGGTCAAAGCGGCGTCCTTCGCGCCCTTTGCCGTGCTCGATCCGGTGGCAATCTGTCGCCAGTACATCCCCGAGATGAAGCAGGCCGGCGCCGACTTGATCGTGGTGCTGGGCCATCTGCCGGGCACGGTGGCGGCCGACGGCGCGACCAGTGGCGAGCTCTTCCGCGTGGCCGCGGAGGTGCCTGAGATCGACATTCTCTTCGGTGGCCACAACCCGGGCGATGTGGCCGTTAGGCACGGCCGCACGTGTATTTCCAAGACCGGGTTTTCCGCCCTGTCGATTGGCCACGTCCAGATCGCCTTTGACCGGCCGACCAAGCAGTTTGAATGCCGGCTGAATGAAATTGTGCCGGTCATGCGGGGCACGCTGCCGGTCGAGCCCAGTGCCGCCGTCGCCCAAGCCGTGCAGGTCGCTATGCAGCCGTTTCAGGCCGTGCTCGATGAGGTGCTGGGCACCGCCGTGGACGAGCTGCGGGTGGCGCGGGCCGGCGAGTTCGCGCTGGGCGACTTCTTCACCGACTGCATCAAGGAAGCCGTCGGGGCCGAGATCGGGCTGATGAACTCCACCAGTTGTTTTGGCTACATGCCCCAAGGCCCGATCACCGCCGAAATGATCATGTGGGTCATGTGTTTCAATGACAATCTGTATCGCGGCCCGATGACCGGCGCGCAACTGCGCGCCATGCTCGAACTCACCTACGATGAAGACCATCGCGTCCTGAACGGTGACCTGCAAGTTGCAGGGCTCAAGGCGGTGGTCGATCCCTCCCAACCGGCCGGCCAGCGCGTCCAATCCATTTCGCTAGCGGACGGCACACCGCTGGAGCCCGAGGCCACGTACTGGGTCGGCACCACTGCTTATATCGCCGGCGGCGGCAACGGCTACCGCGCTATCACCGAACTTACTACCTGGGAACAGACCACGCAGATGGCCCACCCGGTTTTCATTGAGAAAATGCGCGCGCGGCGGACCCTCAGCGCTCAGACGTTTGGACGTCTGGTCGAGCGCGTGAGCGCCGCCGATCCCCACAGCCAGTAGAGGAGCAGTCATGCAGACAAAATTTATCTTGTACGCCGGGTTGAACACCATTGGCGGCGTCATCTTTGCCGTTGAGTATGGTCAGGACCGGGTCATCATGGAGATGGGCAGCGCCTACGAGCCGGCCACCGATGTCTACGACGGCGTGGTGCTGCCCCGCCGCCAGGCCTGGGTGCGCGATGCCATCCGCACCCGCCGCATCCCCGCCATTCACGGTCTCTATCGCCAGGAAGACCTGGAGGGTTTTCTGGGCCTCATTCCGGCCGAAGAAAGCGAGTTCAACACGGCCGTTTTTATCACCCATCTGCATCTTGACCATATGTCGGGCATCGGCATGGTCGCGCCCAGCATCCCGATCTATATGAATGAGAACGCCACCCGCATCGAGCGCGCGCTGGAGGCCACCGGCGAAGGCGTGCCGACGTTGGAGCGCGAGTACACCCACTTTGCCGAGGACCAACCGATCAAGGTCGGCGCGATTGAGGTGCTGCCGATGGTGGCCAGCCGCCGCAGCTACTGCGATTTTGCCTTCCTCATCACCACCCCCGATGGCACTATCCATTGGACCGGCGACATCTCGCTGCACGGCGACGACGCGCAGTTAACCCTTGACCAGATGGAGTTCCTCAAGGCCAAGCAAATCGATGTGCTGATCTGCGACGCCACCGCCTTTATGGATGCGGTGCTGCTGCAAATCATCGACACCACTGACCCGGCCGCCATCATCCCCAGCCCGGCGCTGCCGGCCGGCATGCTCGACGGCGCGGACGTGAACCGCGAGTTGTTCGAGGTGCTCAAGGCCAAGCGCGGCCTGACGATCTTCAACTTCTATTCGCGTGAGATGGAAGAGGTGGAGCGCTACATCGAGTGGGCCGAGAAGGTCAACCGCCTGTGCGTGTTCGAGCCCGATTGCGCTTACATCATCTACAAATTCTTCGGCACCCGGCCCAACGTGTTCGTGCCCGACTCGGCCCGCTACCCCGCCGACCCGGCGGCCCAGCCGGCCTGGTTTCAGGAGTTGCTGCAAAACTGCCGCGTTGTCACGCGCGCCGAAATCTACGCCAACCCGGCCGGCTACCTGCTCCAAAATAGCTACCGCCACATCCTCGAGTTGTTCGAACTGCCCGACGCCGAAGGCGCTTACCTGCACGCCGACGGCATCCCCATCGGCGCGTTTGACCCGGCCTATGCCAACCTGCTGCGCGTCGTGGGCCGCACGCAGTTCGAGTACGTTACCTTCTTCAGTAAGAATTACTTTGGGCACGGCTATCCCCAACAGATCAAGTACTTCTGTGATGAGGTGGATGCCAAGGTGTTGGTGCCGTGCCACAGCTTCAACCCCGACCGCTTGCTGCCCAAGTCGGGGGTGCAATTGCTGCCGGAGATCGGCAAGACCTATATCTTGGCCAATGGCCAACTAACCCCGGAGGCCTGAGATGCAGAGCGAACTGCGCTTCTACGAAGGCCTGCAGGGCAGCGGGGTGGTGGCCAGCATCACCTACGGCCAAAGCCGCGTCATCTTCGACTTCGGCGCACCCTTTAGCCCCATGACGCAGCCGTTCGACGGTCAGGCTGAGCCGCGCGTTCAGGCCCGGGTGCGCGATGCCATCCGCCTCGGTCAAATCCCGGCCATCGCTGGCGTGTTCAGCGCTGAGGTGTTGGGCCCGGGCAGCCCCCTCCAACCCTACGAACAATCGAACCTGACCACCGGCATCATCATCTCGCACCTGCATCTCGATCATATGTCGGGCATTGGCCTGGTCCACCCGGCCATCCCGGTCTACCTGCACCGCGACGCCTGGAAGCTGCAAGGCCTGCTCGACGCAGTCGGCGAGTCGGTCGGCGACCGCGCCTATTCGCCCGTAGACCTGTACGTGCCCTTTGCCATTGGCGAGATTCAGGTCACGGCCTACTTCTCCGACCATCCCTGCGCCGGCGCGGTCGGCTACCTGATCGAGCCGCCCGATGGCAAGTTCTATTATTCCGGGGATGTGCGCCTGCACGGCAACCGCCTCCCGCAAGCGCTGGCCGATCTGGAAAAGCTCGCCCGCGCCAACGTGGACGTCCTGATCCTGGAGACGACCACCTTCTCCGACGGCCTGCCAGATAGCGGCGCCGATCTGGCGCCATCGCTCGCCCTGCCGGCGGGGATGCAGACTGAACAGCAGTTGATGGATCAATTGCGGGCGGAGGTACAGGGCTCCGACCAATTGGCGATTTTCAACCTCTATCACCGCGATATGGAGCTGCTGCGCGGCCTGTTTGAGATTGCCGCGCAGACCGGGCGCGAACTGGTCTTTGAGCCCCAGACCGCTTATGTGGTGCGGCATATGCTCAGCCTCAACCCGCGCATTTACCTCCCCGACAACCGGGCCTATGCCGACCGCCAGCAGCCTTATTTCCAAGACGTGCTCCAGCATACGCCCGGCATCGTTGACCAGGCGGCCATCCGCGCCGCCCCCGGCCGGTACCTGCTGCAAAACAGCTATGTGAACATCCTGGAGCTGTTCGATCTGCCGATGCGCGGGGCCAAGTACTTTCACCTGTATGGCATCCCGCTGGTCGAGGGCGCCAAGGATTACGCGAACATGCTGCGCGTGCTGCGGATGGTGGGCGCGGAGCACCTGGCCTTTGCCAACTTGTACTGCTTCAATCACGCCTATCCGGCCAACCTGCTCTACATGGCGGACATGATCAGGGCCAAGACCCTCATCGGCGTGCACTCGGCGGCGCCCGAATTGCTGATCTCCAAACACAGCCAGCAGTTCCTGCCAGTGGTCGGCGAAACTTACCGGCTGGAGAGTGGGGGACTGCTGGCCAAGGTGTAGTGGTTGGGCGGTGCTGAATACCTGCCGCCTCGCAGCAGGCCGCGCGCCACCGATCACCTGACCGACGGTTTTTCTCTCAGGGTTTGCGGGCCGCCGTTGGTGTACAGGCCGCCGCCGTTGCCCGCGGTCACGCCGCCGCGCACGGTCAGGTTGCGGCCGCTGCCATCCATGGTCAGGACGCTGTCGAGCACGGCGGCGTTGGTCGTAGCGGCTTGGATCGCCTCGCGCAGGGAGCAGTCGCTGTGGCTGTTCAGTTCGTCGTTGACCGTGGTGACCACGATGGAGGCCGCCGGTGCCTGGCGAGGCTGATCCACAATGCCCGACCAGGCTAGACGAACTCGATGTGGTTTATCATTTCATCGGGTGACAAGACTTCGTAAATCAACATCAGGGCCGCCACGATCATTGTTAGCGGAAAGTAGA
>JBBRZY010000285.1:0-6462 GCA_038252885.1 Anaerolineales bacterium
CCCGAGCGCCTTCCGCCCGGGCTCTATGAATGGGAAATGGCGCGGCTGGCGACTCACAAGGCCGAGCTGGCGACTCGCCAGGGGCGCGATCTAGACGCCAAATTGCACGCCCGAGAAGCCATTCGGCTGTTTGAGGTCAACGGCGATCGTTGGTCAGGTCTTAACCCACTCATGCAACTCGGAGCGGCCTGTCTAAACCTGAGGGAGTATCAGGCGGCGCGAGAAACATTTCTGGAAGCCCTGGCATTCATTGAAGAATTAGGCGACCGGCAAAAAGCTTTCGTTTTGCGCTGGCTGGGTCTGGTCGATTTGCAGCAGGGCAACTTGGAGCGGGCGCTGGATTATTGCCGCGCAGGCTTGCGGGAGGCGGAACTGATCGGCGATCCCAACATCACGGCCAGTTGCTTGGGGGTGTGCGCCGGCATCGCTGCGCAAGCCGGCCAACCTGAGCGGGCCGCCCGCTTGTCGGGCGCTGCTCAAGCCCTGTACGCCCGACAGCGCCGCAACGCCTGGGAAGATTCATCCCTGGAGACGCTGCTCCCTGGTTGGAGCACCGGCCCCGACCACGCCACGCTGGCCGCAGCCTACGCGGCCGGTCAGGCTCTGCCCGTAGAGGCGACTGTAGCGCTGGTACTGGGCGAGTAGGCGCTGGCTACGGCGCCCGCACGGCGCGGGCTAAGACCACATCGGTTTGCGGGTCGCTGCCGACCTGAAACACGGTCTGGCCCACGACGGCGAAGCCCCAGCGCTCGTAGAACGCAATCCCCCGCGCGTTGCGGTCCCAGGTAGTCAGCCACACCATGTCGTGGCCGCCGGCTTCGGCGGCGCGCAGGCAGGCGGGCATGAGCACCGCGCCTACGCCTCGGCCGCGCCAGGCCTCTGTAGCGTAAAACTTCGCAATCTCCACCGGGCGCTGGGCGCCCACCACTGCCGGCGCCGGCCCGGTCTTCAGCCGCGCGAAGCCCACCGGCTCACCACTGTGCTCCACGATTAGATACTGCGAACTGTGGTCGGCCAGCTCGGCGGCCTGCTTGGCCGGGCTGAAGGTGGCCGCCAGGTAGGCGGCCAGGTCTTCCGGATTGTTGTCTGCGCCAAACGCGCTGGCGAAGGTCTGCGCGCCTAGCTCGGCCAGCAGGACGTTGTCGGCGGCGGTGGCGGGGCGCAGTTGGAACTCGGTGGGATTGGTCGGCGGCATGGTGTACTCCCTACGGCGCGCCGTAGACGATGCGATAGATGCTGTCGTTGAGGTAGTCGGCCACGTACAGCGCGCCGTCAGGGCCGACGGTCAGGTCGAGCGGGCGGCCGTCGGGCAGGTCGAGGAAGAGCGAGGTGACGCTGGTGTAGCTGTCGCCATTTGGCGTCAGTTGCACGCGCACCACGCCGCGCTCGAGGTCGGCCGGCCGCAGGTTGATCGCGCCCAGCACTGCGATGAAGGCGTTGTCGAAATACTCGGGCGGGAACTGCGCGCCGTGGTAGAACGCCAGCCCGTTGGCCGATTTGTGCGGGGTGAAGGTCGCCACCGCCTGGGCGCGCGTGGCGCACAGACCTTCGAGGTTGCCGGTCCAGCAGTCGGGCCAGCCGTAGTCCAACCCCTGGCGGATGAGGTTCAACTCTTCGGGCGGCTGGTCCCAGCCGAGATCGTCGCGGCCGTTGTCGGTGGCGAACAGGTCGCCCACGGCGTTGAAGGCCACGTCGTAGGGGTTGCGCAGGCCGGTGGCGTAGACGCTGAAGTCGGAGCCGTCGGGCTTGAAGCGCAGGATGGTGCCGTTGCGGGCGTCGTGCTGGCGGCAGTGGTCGCAGTCGGTGCCCTGGCCCATGTATATGTAGCCATCGGCCCCGAGCGCCAGACCGTCGTTCTGGTGCAGCCCAAGCGACGGCAGGCCGCTGACGATCAGGCGCACGTTGTCGGCCGCGCCGTTGCCGTCCAGGTCGCGCACGGCCGCCACCGCGCCGGTGTATGAGACGAACAGCGTGTCGCCCACCCACAGCAAGCCGAGCGGCACCGGCATATTCGTGACGTACGTTTCCGCTGCTTCGGCGCGGTGGTCGCCGTCGGCGTCGCGCAGGGTGTAGACCAGGCCGAGGCCCGAGGCGACGTATAGCCGGCCATCAGCGCCAAAGGCCAAACTGGTGGGCCGGCGCACGCTGCCCCAGACCGTGAGCGAGAAGCCGGGCGGCAGCGTGCCGCGCTCGACGACGGTGTTGGTTGGGATGGTCGGTGTTGGGCTGGCGGTCGGCGGTGCGGTGACGGTGGGCGTTGGGGTCGGCCGCGTGGCGGTGGCCGTCGGCGGTTGGGTAGTGGTGGCGACCGCGACTGGGCGCGTGGGGGCGGGGCGGGTGGGGGTGGGGGTGCTGAGTATAGCGGTCGGCGTCGCGCCGCCGCAGGCCGCCAAGGTTAAGGCCAACGCCAGCACGAGCCAGGGCACGCCGGTTGAACGATGTGGTCGGAGGGGCACGCGGCCAGTTTACCGCAGAACAAAAAGCAGCGCGGAGTCGGGGTCTACCAAAACCCGGCTCCGCGCTGATCCACCGCCTCCGACTTACTGGGAGGCACCAACCCGTGTACCATTACCTATACCGACACCCACCAACTCCGGCTACAAGTACACTTCTACCAATTACACTTACCAATACGTCTCAACCCACACCGTTATTCTGTCCGCGACCATCGCGGTCAAACCGTGATCCCCAGCCTGCGCCTCGGCCGATTGCGCGCGGCGCGCTCGGCGGTACAGCGCTTTACAGTGGCCGGGGCGTGATCAACAAGATGAAGAGCAGCAGGGTAGCCAGCCCCAGCAGGCGGCGGCCCCAGCCCAGCGGCGTGATGTCGTTCAGCGGTTGCGGGTGGCTTAGCCCGGTGATCAGGGCGAAGATGGCCCAGGTGAGCCAGCCGTTCCAGACCGTCAGCCCCAGGACGACCAGCGCCACAAAGGTAACCAGCGCCAGCGGGCGGGCGTACTTGCCCAGGAGCGCGTAGGCGATGTGCCCGCCGTCGAGCTGGCCCATGGGCAGCAGGTTGATGCCGGTGATGAGCAGCCCGAACCAGGCCGCGATGGCGAGCGGGCTGAGCTTGACCATTTCGCCGACGGCGTGCGGCTGGAAGATGGCCGTCAGCGCCTGCATGAGCAGCGAACTGCCGGTGGCGATGGCGCGCGGGTTGGCCGCGATGACGGTTGAGCCGAGCAGCCCGATGATCATGAGCGGCAGCGCGACGATGAAGCCCGCCAGCGGACCGGCCAGGCCGACATCGAACAGCGCCTTGCGGTTTTCGACCGGGCTCTTGAGCTGGATGAAGGCGCCGAACGTGCCCAGACCAAACGGCACCGGGATGAAGTAGGGCAGGGTGACCTGCACGCCGTGCAAGCGCGCCGCGACGTAGTGGCCCATCTCGTGGACGCCCAGGATGAACAGCAGGGTGGCCGCGAAGGGCGCGCCGGCGGTCAGCACCGGCAGCAGCCGGGCCCAGTCGCCGCCGTTCCAGATGGCGCCCAGCACCGGGACGGCGTTGACGCCCGCGAACGAGGCGCCCACCAGCAGGGTGGTGACGATGGTGGCGAGCAGCAGGATGACGTTGATGAGCGGGTTTGAGCGCATCCGGCCGACGACGCCGCGCTGCGCCACGACGATGTCAGCTTCGCCTTCGCGGCGCAGGACGGGCGTGTAGCCCAGGCCCTTGAAGCGCTCGCGCAGGGTGGCGTAAACGCCGTCGGCGTCGCTGGCCAGCCGGCCGATGAAGATGACGGCGTCGCCGCGGTCGGCGGTGCGCACGTCCGAGACGGTAAACAAGCCATCCACCGCCTGACGCAGGCGGCTGATGATGTCGAGTTGCTGTTGAAACCGAGCTTCGTAGGTTAGCACCGTTAGCTCCATGCGCCTGGCCCGCTAGGGGGAGGCGGTTCGATAATGACGTTAGCACGCGGGCCGGTGGGCTGCCTGTCAAACGCCCACCAGCTGGCCGTCGGCCGGGCGGTTGGCTGACAGGGCCGGCCGTTAGCGGCCGGTTTTAGCCTGTTTTCTGGCCCACGTCCCGATAGTAATGATTATCGGCGGAAGGTGTAAACATTCTGTTAGAGGTTTCTAAGAGGCGCATGAGACTGGCAACGGATGGGGTAACGGAGGCCCCGCGTGGCAGCGGGCGGCTGGGGAGAAGTTGCGGCGGCGCGGTAGGAGCTACGCCCAAACATTGCTGGCGCTTACGCCAATAGAAGAGAGCGACGAGGCCGGCCTCGTCGCTCTCTTTTTGTTTGTGTCAACCGGCTGAACTAATTCGGTGCGGGCCTACTTCGGCTCGACGTCTGATGCCTGCACGTACCAATCGGGGCCGGTGTCGGGATGGAACACGCGCAGCAGCGCGCCGCGCCTTTCAGAGACATCCCACTCGTCGGACTGCTTGCGCTGGGTGATCACCGTCGCGCCGTCGGACTGAACGATGGTGATGGTGCGGCCGGTCGCGCGCAGCTTGTGCGGCGGGGCGAGCACGCCCTCCGGCCAGCGCTCCCACCACTGGGCGGGCGCCGTGATCGGCGTTAGGGGCGGGTGGGGGGTGGCGTTCGTCGCGGCCGGCGCAGTCTGGGCGTAGGCGATCAGGCGGTCGGCCAGCCCCGAGCCTTCTACATTGTGATCGGGCCAGTTCGACCCGAAGGTGAAGATCGCCACGCCCAGCACATCGGGCGCGTCGCGCAGGCGGACGTCGTAATCAGTCAGGAAGGCGGCGTAGGCCGCCACGTTGTCGCCGAACTGCTGACGCCAGGGTTGGCCGGCCGGGTGGCGCGGCGGCTGGCCCGGCTCGCCCGCGACCGGCGGGATTGAGTCGGTGCCGCTTTCGGTGATGAGCTTGGGCACGTCGCGCGGGGCGCGCTCGAAGCGGCCCATGTACCAGGTGTCGTAGTTGCGGCTGGGCTCGCTGTACTCGTGCAGGCCCAGGTAGCCGCCCTGCGCGCGGAGGGCGTCCAGCGCGGGGGCGAAGTCGGGCCATAGCTCTGGCTCGGGCTGGCCGGTCGACCAGTTGCCGACGACGGCCCGCCGCCCCAACGCAGCCAGCAGCGCCACGCGCGCCACTTCGAAGCGCGCATACCAGGCCATGGCTTCGCGCGTCTTGGTGACGATTTCGTTGGGGCCTTCCCAGGCGGCCACGGCGGGATGGTCTAACACGCGCTGGCGATAGTGGGTGTCGAAGTATTCGGCGGCGCTGGCGACCGGGTCGCGCCCCAGCTCTTGCAGATGGTCGGGGCGCAGTTCATCGGCCACCACAAAGCGCCCGATGACCAGCGGGTGATGGGGCAGGGCGGCATACTCGCCCGCCGCGCCGAAGTCGCCCACCAGCTTGACCAGGGGCGAGCGCGCCTGCGCGGTCAAGCGGAGCGCGTCGCCTGAACCGCCGATGATGTGGGCACTCAGCTTGATGGACACACGCACCTCCTCGATTAACCGGCCTTCACGGTTTCACGGCGCGCGTGGCGACGTAGGTCGCCATGTGGCGCGCCAGCGGGTGATCGCGGGTGCGGTCTTCATACATGGCCGCGAGTAACAGCCCGGCGTCGAGCTGGCCGCCGAGTTGGTCGGTGAGCGTGTGGCTCCACTCCAGCGGCACCTGCGCGTCGAGCAGGCTTTGCAGCAGTTCGGGCGTCAGGCTGCCCAGGTCGGAGTATGGCAGGGTGTGCTGCACGCGCAACTCGCCGCGCTCGGCGGCCGGGTAGTCGAAGAGGAACATGGCCGGGTTCATCCAGCCCGCCAGCAGCGCGCCCCCGGGCCGCAGCACGCGCGCCGCCTCGGCCCACACCGGGCGGACCTCCGGCACGAACAGGTTAGACACGGGATGCACGATCAGGTCGAAGCGCTCGGCGGCGAGCGCGGTCAGGGCGCGCATGTCGCCCTCGACGGTCGTGAGCGTCAGCCCCTCGCGCTCGGCCACCAAGCGGTCTTGCGCCAGTTGGCGCGGCGAGTTGTCGTAGACGGTGACGCGCGCGCCGGCCGCCGCCAGCACCGGCCCCTGCTGCCCGCCGCCGGAGGCCAGGCACAGCACGTCCACGCCATGCAGGTCGGCCGGGAACCAGGCGCGCGGCGCGGGCAGTTGCTCGGTCAGTAGAATGCTCCACTCGCCTTGGCGGGCGGCGGCGATGACCTCCGGCGTGACGGGGATGGTCCAGGTGTTGCCATGCTCGACCTGATAGTCCCAGGCGCGGCGGTTGACGTCTCGAATGTCCATCAAATAGCTCCTGAGCGGCTCAGCGCGAGGTGACGCTGTGCAGCCCCTTCTCAGCATGGCCCTCGACGACCGTCAGATAGGTGTCGAGGAAGGCGGTCGGGTTTTCGTCCAACAGCCGCAGCGCTTCTTCGGCCTCGGTCCACGGGGCCAGCGGGCTTGCGCCGGTGAGGCGGCTGAGCGAGAACAGGCCCAGCCCTGGCGCGGCCAGGTCGGCGGCGCGCTCGGCGGCGTAGCTGGTCAGGTCGGTTTGCAGGCAG
>JBBRZY010000286.1:0-6458 GCA_038252885.1 Anaerolineales bacterium
CACGATCACCACCGACACGCCCTCCTACGTGCCCGGCATCGTGGTGCGGGTGGCCGGGCAACTGCGTACTACGGTCTACGTCTCGTCCACCCAGATCGAGGTGGGCCTGCCGTCGACTGACTTTGCGGTGGCCGCCACGCTGGCGCTGTCGGTGACCAACCCGGCCCCCACCCTGGGGTCGAACAACTTCAGCCTGGGCGTCGACCCGCTAGTGGTGGTGCTCACCCCAGCCACGGGCGGGCCGTTCACCCTGCCCGCCACTCGCACGCTCACGGTGACGGTTGGCGCCATTCAAGCCAACAACCTCGTCCTCAACCTGACGGCGAGCTTGCCGCAAGTCGTCAGTCTGCCGTCCACTGTCACCGTGACCGCTGGATCGAATACGGCAACCTTCCAGGTCGTCGGCCTGATCGCCGGGACCACGTCGATCACGGCGACGGCGCCAGCGCCCATGGGCGGGTTGTCTGGCTCGGCCGTGCTCACCTTCGCCGATGCGGCCATCACCGGCCTGACTGCGGCCGACAGCAGCCCCACCCTGCTGGGTCAGAGCACGGCCTTCACCGCCACTATCAGCGGCGGCACCAACGTCACTTACCGCTGGAACTTTGGCGACGGCAGCGCGGTGACGGCCTACACCACTACCGCCACGGCCACCCACACCTATGCCACGGGCGGAAACTACACCGCCGTCGTGACGGCCACCAACACCGTCGGCACCGTCATGGACACCGAACCGGTGGAGATTGACAACCCCGACCCGACCATCACTACCATCAACGCGACGCCGCCACTGACCATCGTGCATGGCGTCACCACCACCTTCGCCATCACCGGCTCGAACTTCATCTCCGGCGCCAGTGTGCTGGTGCGGCTGGGGGCGGGCGTCACCGTGACTATCAGCGGAGCGAATGTCATCTTCGTTGATAGCAGCCACCTGACCGTCACCGTGTCGGGTTTGCACACCCCGGTCGCCGGCAGCTATAACTTCTTCATCCTCAACCCCTCGCCGCCGGTGGCCGAAGACCCGCGCCGGTCAGCGCCGGTCGCCGTCATCTTTACCTAGGGCCGGTGATGCGCCCAACCCTGCCTTTCCGGCGCCGCCCAGGTCTCTGGGCGGCGCTGGCCGGCGCGGCGCTGGCCCTGGCCGCCTGCGGCGGACAAGCCACCCTGCCGCCACTGCCGATCATCACCCTGGCGCCGCCCACGCCCACTGAAGAAATGCAGGTCGTCATCGTCGGCCCCGGCCCGACGGGCACCCCCGCGCCGGTGGCCACGCCCGCCGAGCTGCGGCTGGGCGAGCATCTGTCGGCCACCGGCAGCGTCACCCAAACCGAAACCGAAGCCGCCGGCCCCATGCTGTGCCAGGTGCAGCGCGGCTCGTGCGCCTTCAGCCACCTGGTGGCCGACCTGGACCCCGACCTGCTCTTCAGCGGCGGCGAGCCGCCCCCCTACAACGATGAAGACCGGATAATGCACCCGGCGGCCATCCGGCCCCTGGCCGACCTGGCCGCGCGCGTCCACGCCGAGTGGGGAGCGGGCGTGCAGGTGATGGTGGTTGAAGCCTACGACTCGCAGCTAGTGCACGACAACATCCAGACCAACCCGGCGCTGCGCTACTCGCTCCACTTTGAGGGCCGCTCGCTCGACCTGATCACCTGGCCGGCCGACGAGAGCCGCAACGGCCGCTTGTGCATCCTGGCGCTCGAAGCCGGCTTCGATTGGGTCCACCACGAGGGCGACCACTGCCACGTCGCGATCAACGCCGACAGCGTGTGCACGAGCTGCAGCGCCGTCAAGCCCTAGCCCAGGCTGGGCCGGGTCACAGCCCCTCGCACCGCCGCCCGCGGGCCTCCATCTCAATAATTTGCCGAATCCGGCTCCTTCCGCATATAATCTCTAATGGTGACTCGCTTTGCAGGCAGAGGCCACCAATGTGCGCGTACCGCCCTGGTGCGCCCACTCGATCGCCCAAGAGGATGTACACATGCGTCAATTCCCGCGTCCCCTCAGCCTCGTCGCGCGCGTCGGCTTTGCGTTGGTCTGGATGATTGGGATGGTGGGACCGCTGCCAGCCACCCCGGTGGCGGCCAGCGCCCCGGCCCGCGAATCGGCCAGCGCCCCAGCGGGCGTGGCACCGAGCAACGACGATTTCGCCAACGCCCAAGCCATCACACTGCCGCCCACCTTTACAGTCGTGGTCGATATGTCGTTCGCCAGCAGCGAGTACAGCACCGGTGAACCCTTCCCCTGCGGCAACACCGATGTCCCCACCGTTTGGTACCAGTTCACCCCGGCCGACAGCGGTATCTACGACTTCTCCGGCGAAGGCTCCAACATTGACCACGCCATCGCCCTCTACAGTGGCACGTCCTTCGACGACCTGCTCCTGCTGGACTGCAACAGCCAAACCAACCCCAATTGGGTTGACCTGACCGCCCTCCTCAGCGCCGGCTCCACCTATTACATTCAACTGGCGCGCTCAGACATCAGCCTCCAAGGGGCGCAGGCCGGCCCCGAGATCGCGCTGACCGTCAGCGGCCTGGCCAGCATCACCGGCACCGTCTGGGACGACCTAGACGGCGACGGCCTACAGGACGGCGGCGAACCCGGCCTGCCTGGCGCGTCGGTGACCTTGTACGACGATTTCGACACGCCCCTGACCTTCCTCACCACCGACGCCAACGGCCAGTATGAGTTCTCCGCTGTAGCCATTGACCTCAACTACTACCTGCAGTTCGCGCCCCCGCCGCCCGGCCTCTTGGGCGGCTCCCCGCAAGATGCGGGCTCCGACGACACCATCGACAGCGATGCCGCCCCCGACAGCGGCAAAACCGCTATCTTCTCGCTCGACTCGCTCGAAGTGGGCGACTATGACGCCGGCTTTGGCGACCTGGCGCTCATCTCCGGCCGGGCCTGGCGCGACCTGAACAGCAGCGACCAGCAAGACCTCGGCGAGCCCGGCCTGCAAGCCGTGCTCGTTTGCCTGCAAAGCAACCTCGCCGTTAGCATCGCCATCCCGCTTGACTGCTTCGCTGACACCAACACCGCCGCCGACAGCAGCTACAGCTTCAGCGTACTGCCCGGCGACTATTCGTTGATCTTTGTAGACGTCGCCGACTACACGCGCGCCGACCCCAACATGGGCAGCGACAGCACCGACAGCGACGCCGACCTGGTCGAGGGCCGCGTGCCCACCTTCACCGTGGCCCTAGGCGACGTCGTGGCATACGACGCCGGCTATCAAACCACCGGCCTGGGCGGCCGCATTTGGCGCGATTTTAACGCGGATGGCCTGCAAGACCCAGGCGAGCCGGGCATGCCGGGCATGGATGTTGACTTGTACGACTCCGCCGACACTTTTTTGCTGACTGCCTACACCGACAGTAACGGCGATTACGCCTTTGTGGGGCTGGCGCCGGGCGATTACTACATCATCTTCAACTTGCCCGATCTCAACGGCTTTACGATCCAAGATGTGGGCGCCGATGACACCATTGACAGCGACGCCGACATCAGCACGGGCGAGTCGCAGCTCGTCAACCTGACGGCCGGCGAGCTAGACCTGACCGTGGATGCGGGCTACACCAAGAGCGCCTTCATCGTTGACAACCTCAGCGAAGCCGGTGACACCGACGGGAGCGACGGCCTGTGCATCGACAACGCCAGCGTGGCGGCCCCGCCTTACGGCGTGTGCTCGCTGCGCGCCGCCATCGAACAGGCCAACTACAATACCGACTTCGATGTGATTCTGTTCAGCAGCGCGGTCTTCAGCGTCCCCCTCACCATCCCCCAGACTAGCGTGTACTTCATCCAGTACGGCGTCTGGGTAGACGGCCCTGGCAGCGACCAACTAACGCTCGACGCCAACTCCACCGACCGCCACTTCGTCATTAGCTCCGACGCCAATGTGCGCCTGGCGGGTCTGCGCTTGTGGCGGGGCCATGCCGCCTCCGACTCTGGCGGCAGCCTCTACAACGCGGGGCAACTCACCCTCAGTAACGTCACCATTGCCGACAGCAGCGCCGATTTCGACGGCGGCGCGATCCACAACGAATCCGTGGCCGCGCTCACCAATGTCGTCATCAGCGGCGCGGTGGCGACCCGGGGCGGCGCCATCTACAACCTCGGCACGCTGAGCGCCACTAACTCCCTGCTAGAAGCCAACTTTGCTGACGACAGTGGCGGCGCCATCTACAACCTGGGCCAGATGCTCGTCACCAGTTCGATCATCTCGGGCAATGTCGCCTCCGATGGTAGCGGCGGCGGCGTCTTCAACGGCGGGACGTTCACCGGCGCTGACCTCGCCATCACACACAATCGCGCCTACTGGAACGGCGGCGGCCTCGCCAACGAATTCTTCGGCGATGGGCAAGCGGTCAACTGCCTCAGCGCCGGCCCGGCCGGCTGCTTCATCGAACAAATGCCGGCCATCACCCTGACCGACTCGTCGCTTGTGGCCCACAACCTGGCCGGCGTGGCCGACGACTACCCGCACTATGGCGGCGGCATCTACAATGGCTTTGGCACGGTGTTGATCGACCACACCGAGGTGAACAGCAACACCATCTACGGCTTCGGCGGCGGCATCTACAACGAAGGCAACGGCAATTTTACGACCGCCGCCTTCTCCAACTTCTGTTTCTACTGCCCAGGCCTACTGGTCGTGCAGGGCGACTCGGCCTTGGCCTTCAACACGGCCTACACCACCACCCTGGCTGACCCGCCCGCCACCTATCCGGGCCTGGGCGGCGGCCTGTACAACCGCGGCCTGGCCTTCGTCAATGCCAGCCGCCTCTCCGACAACCTGGCCAACGCCGGCGGCGGCTTCTACAACGCCTCATTCCAATCGTGCTTCTGCGCCGCCGAGATCTCGCCGGCCTATCAGCCGACCCTCTTCATCGAAAACAACAGCCTGGTGACCCTCAACTATGCCCAGACCGACCAGAGTGTCGAGTGGCCGACCGCGCCGCTGGATGAGCGCATTGGCATCGGCGGCGGCGGCGTTAACGCCGGCCACGCCGAAATCTTAGACTCCCAGGTCCAACTTAACACGGCCGCCTACTACGGCGGCGGCCTGTTCAACGGATTCATCAACTCATTCGTGCTAGGCGCTGAGCAAGCGCCGGCCGGGCCCTCGTTCCTGGTACTGCCCAAACTGCTCATCCAAAACAGCCTCGTGGACCGGAACAGCGCCGACCCGCTAGACGACGGCTCGGCCCTCGGCATGGGCGGCGGGGTGTTCAACCTGTTTGGCGACGTAGACGTAGACGCCAGCACCATCCTGAGCAACACCGCCGGCGAGTGGGGCGGCGGCCTCGTCAACGGCTGCATCTTCTGCTTCATTGGCTCCGTGGCCGCCGACGCGGCGCCTCAAGGCCCCGGCTTCCTGATCCTGGTGCTGTTCTCGCGGCTGTACGTGCACAACGACAGCTTAATCATCGGCAACGGCGCCAACCCGGCCGCCTACTCCAACTTCTTCTTTGGCGCGGCTGGCGGCGGCCTGTTCAACAGCGGCCTGGCGGTGATTGAAGACAGTGCCGTGGTCAGCAATACCGCCTACGGCGCCGGCATCGGCGACGGCATCGGCGGCGGCATCGCCAACATCGCCTTCCTGACCATATATACCAGCGCCGTAGACCACAACCGCTCCGATGGCGATGGCGGCGGCCTCTTCAACGATTTCTTCTTCGGGCTTTTCGGAGAGCAAGCCGCCAACCTCCAGCCGGCCGGCCCCGGTTTCGGGTCCTTTGATGTGCCGCCGGGGATCTCCTTCGACGACCCGCTGTCGATCCACCAAGGCTCCAGCGTGTCGAACAACCGGGCCGACCCCAACAACCTGTCCGGCGGCTTTGGGTGGGGCGGCGGCCTGTTCACCGTGTCACCGGCCCTCATCGACAACTCCGTGCTCGACGGTAACTGGGCGGCCGGCAGTGGCGGCGGCATCGCCATCGGGTCCATCGCCAACTTGGCGCAATCCGGCCTGGCGGGGGCCAACCCCAACTGCTTGCAGGGTATCTTCTCGGGTGGTAGCTATAGTGTGCGCCTCACCGACTCGACCGTCAGTAACAACGCCGCCGGTCAGGTGGAGGTGGTGGTGGTGCCTGACCTCGACGCGGTCGGCGGCGGCGTCTACGTCGGCGGCGATTTCATCTGCGCCTCGGGCGAGCTTGAGTTCCATGCCACCGACAGCCTGCTCAGCGACAACAGCGCCACCGCCGGCGGCGGCGGTATCTTCGTGGATGGCGGCGTGGCCCTGCTACACAACACCAACCTGATCGGCAACGATGCTGGCCACGGTAACGGCGGCGGCAGCTACAACCAGAATGGCTACCTGATGATTGACCCTGCCAACGTCATCGGCAACAGCGCCGTTTACGGTGCCGGCGGCTACTACGACTCCGGCATCACGATCATCACCCAAACCACCTTCGCCACCAACACCGCCACCATCTCGGGCG
>JBBRZY010000287.1:0-6454 GCA_038252885.1 Anaerolineales bacterium
CTTTGCCCAACGCGTTGGGCGGCCACGCCGGGCGACGGGGCGGCGGCAGCGTGTTAGCGCAGCCACACCGCCAACACCGTCGCCACAAAAATTGTCAGGCTGATGTAGCCGTTGATGTTAAAGAAGGCCAGGTCGATCTTAGACAGGTCGTGCGGCTTGACCAGCGCATGTTCCCAGACGAACAGCCCGCCAATGGCGGCCAGCCCGACCCAGTAGAGCCAGCCGAGTTGAAACCACGCGCCCACCGCCGCCAGCAGCAGCAGCGTGCCAATGTGGCACACCCGCGCCAGTCGCAGCGCCGCCGGCACACCGAACCGCGCCGGGATCGAGTGCAGCCCATTGCGCCGGTCGAACTCCGCGTCTTGGCAGGCATACAGCAGATCGAAGCCGCCAATCCACAGTGTCAGCGCGCCCAGCAGCAGCCAGGCCGGGGTGTCGCGCGCCAGCCAGAACGTGCCGGTGACGGCCACCCACGCGCCGGCCGGGGCCAGGCCGTCGGTGAAGCCCAGCCAGAAGTGCGAGAGCCAGGTGAAGCGCTTGGTATAAGGATAACCCACCAAAAATACCAGCGCCCCCGGAAAGAGCACCAACGCCAGCCAGTTGAGCTGCCAGGCCGCCACCGCCAGTATCAGCAGCGCCAGCGCCGCGCCCACCGCCGTCGTCCGCACCGAAATCCGGCCGGTCTGGATCGGGCGGTTGGCGGTGCGTGGGTTAGCCGCGTCAATGTGCCGGTCAATCAGCCGGTTCAGGCTCATGCCGGCCGTGCGCGCCGCCGCCATCGCCACCGTGATCCAGAAGAACTTGGCCCAGCCCGGCCAGCCGCCGGCCGCCAGCACCATGCCCAGGTAGGCAAACGGCAGCGCGAACACCGTGTGCTCAAAGCGGATCATGTCGAGGAAGGCGCGCGGCTTGGCGAGCATGGCGGCGGTCAGAGGCCCAGCGTATGCCACAGGTCGTCCACCCGGCGCTTGACCTCAGCGCTCATGCGCGCCACTTGCGGCCAGCCGCGCGTGTAACCTTCGTCCTCGGTCTTGGCAGTGGCGTCCACGCCGATCTTGCCACCGAACGAGTGCCGGTAGGAGGCGTGGTCCAGGTGGTCTACCGCGCCGTCGACCACCACCAGGTCGCGGCCCCAGTCGACGTTGCCGAGCGCCTGCCAGGCGACTTGCGAGAGGTTATGAATATCCACCCACTCGTCCACCACAACAACCGCCTTCGCCAGCATCAGCAGGCCGAGGCCCCAAATGCCGAAGATGACCTTGCGGGCGTGGCCGGGAAAGCGCTTGCGGATCTTGACGATGACCAGGTTGTGGAAGACGCCCTCGGCCGGCATGTGGTAGTCGAGCACTTCGGGCAAGAACAGGCGCAGCAGCGGCAAGAACAACCGCTCGGTCGCCTTGCCCATGTAGACGTCCTCGACCGGCGGCACGCCGACGATGGTGGTGGGGTAAATGGCGTCGCGCCGCCGCGTGATCGCGGTGATGTGGAAGACCGGGAACGGCTCAACCGGCGTGTAGTAGCCGGTGTGGTCGCCGAACGGCCCCTCCGGCAAGTGCTCATTGGGGTCCACGTAGCCTTCGATGACGATCTCGGCCTGGGCCGGCACGGTCAAGTCTTGGCTGACGCACTTCACGAACTCCACCGGGCGGCCGCGCAGCCAGCCGGCCAACAAGTACTCGTCGATGTTCGGCGGCAGCGGCGCGGAGGCGCACCACATGCTGGCCGGGTCGCCACCCAACACAATCGCGGCGGGTATGCGGGCGGCCAGGCGTGCGGCGGCCGGGTCGGCGTTGGCCGCGATGGCTGCCTCCCGCGCCTTGCGCTCGTGCTCGGCCCCGCCCTTGTGGCGCTGCCAGTGGACAATCAGCGTCTGGTCATCCACCACCTGCACTCGGTACATGCCCACGTTGCGGCTGTTGGTCACCGGGTCGCGGGTAATAACCTGCATCAGCGTGATAAAGCGCCCGCCGTCGTCCGGCCAGCATTGCAGCACCGGCAGCGTGTTGACGTTCGGATGCTCGGTCTCGACCACTTCCTGGCACGGGCCGGAGCGCACAATTGTTGGGCCCAGGCCCACGCCGCGCAGCGCTTCGAGCAAGCCGCCGGCGCGCTCAATCATCGGCCCCAAGCCTTGCGGCAGGCGCAGGTCTACCAGCTTGGCGAGGCGTTGGTTAAGCGCTTCCAAGTTTTCGACGCCCAGCGCGGCGGCCATGCGCGCGTCGCTGCCGAACAGATTGATGGCCACCGGCATGCTGAAGCCGGGCACATTCTCAAACAGCAGCGCCTTGTTCTTCGCCGCCGGGCCTTTCATCACCCGGTCGGCAATCTCGGTGATCTCCAGGTCGCGGCTGACGGGCGCAGTGATGCGCGCCAGGTCGCCGGCCTTGTCGAGATGCTTGATGAACTCGCGCAGGTTGTGGAATGCCATGGGTTAACTCATGACCTTGCCGCCATCCACATTGATGGCTTGCCCGGTGATATAGCGAGCCGCGTCGGTGCACAGAAAAACCACCAACCCCACCACGTCGTCCGGCTCGCCCAGCCGCGCCTGGGGAATGTCTTCCAGCCACTTGCGCATCATTGGCTCGTTGTCGCGCAGGTGGGCGGTCATTTCGGTAATGATGACGCCGGGGCAAACCGCATTGACGCGCACCTGATAGGCGGCGAACTCGCGCGCGCACTCGCGCGTGAAGCCCACCAGCCCGGTCTTAGAGGCGACGTAGGCCGCCCGGTTGCGCAGGCCAAACGCGCGCCCGGCAATCGAGGCGATATTGACGATGGCGCCCCCGCCCTGTTCACGCATCACCCGCCCGGCCGCCTGGCTGGTGAGGAACGGCGCGGTCAGGTTGACCGCCAGGGTGCGCTGCCAGTCGGCCAGCGCAAAATCCACAATTGGCCCGGTGGGCTCGACCCCGGCGTTGTTCACCAGCACGTCCAGCCGCGCCCAGCGGGCGGTGATGCCCGCCACCAGCGCGCTGACGGCGTCGGGGTCGGCCACGTCAGCCGCGAAGGCAGCGGCGGTGTAGCCGGCGGCTGCCAGGTCTGCGGCAGTGGCTTGCGCCGAGGCGGCGTCGAGGTCGTTGACCGCCACCCACGCGCCCGCCCGCGCCAGGCCGAAGGCAATCGCGCGGCCAATACCACGGCCGGCGCCGGTTACCAGCGCCACCTTTCCAGCAAGTTCCATTATTCGCTCTCCACTCGCCGAGGCCAATCTTGCCGTCCAGGAGCGTTTCGAGTTATAAAGTGCACGTCTTCACAAATTATATCACTTCCAGGATTTTGGCTACCAAAACGGTCAAGTTGGGGGAGATTCGCCCACCTGCCAGGCGGACCAGCGCTAGTTGAGCGGCAGCCAGACGCTGAAGGTCGTGCCGCGGCTGGGCGTGCTTTCGACCTCGATCTGGCCGCCGTGGCGCTCGATGATCTCGCGGCAAATGGCCAGGCCCAGCCCGGTGCCAGGCTCACCCGAGTCGTTCGCGGTGCGGCCGCGATAGAAGCGGCGGAAGAGGTGGGGAATGTCCTCCGGCGGGATGGTCGGCCCGTCGTTGGAGAAGCGCACGCTGACGCCCGGCGCGTTGCCCATCCCCTGAAGCTCGGCCGAAACCTCGATGTGACCACCGGGCGGCGTGTAGGCCACGGCGTTGCCAATGAGGTTGGTGAAGACCTGGAGGATCTGCGCCCGGTCAAGCGGCAGCGCTAGGGCGGCCGGATTGAACGGATGCCGCAGCATCAGGTTCTTGGCCTCGGCGCGCGCGGCGTGCAGCGTCAGCACCTCCGCCAGCAGGTCATCGAGTCGGTGCAGCTCGCGCTGCAGCGGATCGCTCTGCGTTTGCAGCCGCGACAGGTCGAGCAAGTCTTCGATCAGGCGGCGCAGTCGTTCGGTCTCGCGCTGGAGCGTGGGCAGGTAGCGCGGCAGCACCTCCGGGCCGCGCTTTTCGAGCAGACCCAGGTGCAGTTTGATGTTGGTCAGCGGCGTGCGCAGCTCGTGCGACACGTTGGAAATGAACTGGTCCTTGAGCCGGTCGAGCTCGCGCAGGCTGCGGTTGGCGTTGTCCAACTCGGTCGTGCGCGCCTGCACGCGCTGCTCTAGCTCCTCGGCGTGCTCGCGGATGGACTCGTAAAGCTGGGCGTTCTCAATCGCCAGGCCAGCCTGATGCGCAAAGGCCAGCAGGCGCTCACCGTGGGCGGCCGAGAAGAAACCCGGCTCACGGCTGTCGAGCGTGATGAAGCCAATGACCCGGCCCTTGATCTGCACCGGCGCGCCGACTACCGAGCGAATCCAGCGCGTCTCGGGCAGGTCGATCCAGCCGGAGTAGGCCCTGGTATCCACGATGACGTTGGGCCGGCCGGTGGCGACCATCTCGGCCAGGTTGGGCAAATCGGCCACAGCGTAGCGCAGCGCCAACATCGCCTCCGCCGGAAAGCGCTGGAGCGGGTCGAGGTTGCGCACCACGCGCGCGTAGCCGTCCTCGATCATCATGATATTGGCCGAGTCGTGCGGCACCACATGGCCGACGTCGGCCATGATGTGGTCGAGCACCTCATCCAAGTCGAGCGTGCTGTTGAGTACCGCCGCCGTGTCGCGCAGAGCCTCGGCCAGGGCGCGCTGCTCACGCTCGGCCGCCTCGCTGCGTTGGCGGTCGAGGAACGCGCCCAAGGCGCTGGCGGCGCTCTTAAGGGCCTCAATCTCGGCCCCCGACCAGGCGCGTTCGGCCTCGCAGTCGTCGAAGCTGAGCCAGCCCCACCACCCACCGCTCATGATCGGCACGACCGCCAGTGACAGCACGCCCTGGCGCTCCAGGCGCTCACGCTCGGCCGGCGGGAAGTCGCGCACCGGGCCATCGAGCGGGCGGCCGGCGCTGAGCGTTTGCTGCCAGCGCTGCAAGCCGCCGGCCACGTAGGGCAGCGCTTGCCAGTTGGCGTTGTGACTGGCAGGCGTTTGGCCAGGGGCGGTCCACTCGTAGCCCAGGCTGGCCAGCAATTCGCCCGCGGGGCCAGGGTGGTTGTAGGCCACGTAGGCGCGGCTGACGCCGGCCGCGCGGCCCAACCGGGCCAACAGGTCGGGCATCACGTCCTCGGCGGAAGTGGCGATGAGGAGCTTACCGCTGGCGTAGGCCAAGGCTTCGAGAATGGCATCGCGCCGGCGCGTCTCATCATACAAACGCGACTTCTCCATCGCCAGCGCGACGGCATCGCTCAGCTGGCTGAGGAGCGGCAGGTTGGCGCTGGCAAAACCGTTCTTCTCGCGCCAGACCAGGTTGAGCGCGCCAATCACCTGGGTGCCGACGCGCAGCGGCAGGTTGAGGCGCGAGCCAAAGCCAGCCTCGCCCAGCGCGCGCTCGGCCGGGAAGGCGCGCTCCAGCGCCAGGTCGGGCGTCAGGTGCAGGCGGCCGGCCAACACATCTTCGGCCGAGGCCGTGGCGGCAATTGGGAAGACCACGCCGCGCGGCAACTCGGCGCGCAACTGGTCAAGCGCCAGGATGGACACTTTGGTTTGGAGCGGGTCGAGGATCGCCAGGCTGACGCGCTCGCAGGCCGTGATGGTCTTGATGGCGGCGGCGATGGCGGGGAAGGCGTCGCGCACATTGGCGGAGGCGTTGAGCAGGTGCAGGATCTCGCTGGCGGTGGTCACCTCCTCGGCGTGTTGGCGCGTCTCTTGGAACAGGCGCGCATTCTCGATCACCCCGGCGGCGTGCTGGCAGAGCGTTTGTAGCAGGCGGCGCTCCGCCAGCGTGAACACCCGGCGGCGGCGGCTCTCCCAAACCTCGGCCGAGCCAATCACCTCGCCGCGCGCCACAATTGGCAGCACCACGGCCGACAGGATGTGATAGTGCTGCATCTCGACTTGCTCTTGGGGCGGCAAGTTGGGGTCGTCGCTGTGCTTCTCGAGCACCGCCAGCCGCGTGACCGCCCGTTGGCTGGTGGGGTACTGGCTCAGCGTGTAGACGCCGTCCATGTCCGCCTGGCGTTCTTCGGACACTGCGTCAGCGGCCCAATACTCGGCCAGCACGGTCAGTGTATCGTTGGCCAGGTTGACTTCCAGCACATAGCCGCTGGTGCCGTCAACGGCCTCAGTAATGTGCCGTGCCAGTTGCTCCAGCACGGCCCGCGGCTCAAGCTTGACGCCCATATCTTGCGCGGCGGCGTACAACCGCCCCAACTCAGACGCGCGCACGCTGACCTCGGCATACAGCCGCGCATTTTCGACGGCGATGGCGACCTGGCTGGCGACCGACTCGAGGAAGCGCCGGTCGGTGCCGTCGAAGGCGCTGGCGACAAAAGACTGGACCGAGACCGCGCCGATAATGCGGTCGCGGGCGATAAGCGGCACCCCCAGCCAGGAGCGGCCTGGCCGGGGGCCGTGGCGCGGGGGCACAGGGCCGGTCTGGGCTAGCAGGTCGCCCACCAACAGCGATTGCCGGTGGCGCGTCACCCAACCGGTGAGGCCTTGCGA
>JBBRZY010000288.1:0-6446 GCA_038252885.1 Anaerolineales bacterium
ATCTCCTCACTTCTGTGCTTCCTCAAATAGCGTCACCTGCATCCCATCTGGGTCTTGCACGCGCGCGTTGCGGTCGCCCCAGGGGGTGACCACCGGCCCGTGCACAATGGTCGCCCCGTGGGCGGTCAGGCGGGCCAGGGCCGCGTCCAGGTCGGGCACTTGCAGCGCCAGGCGCACCGGGCCGCTCACGCGCCGGCCGACTTCGAGGCCGTCAATCGTGTCGGCCTGCCGCTCGTCGAACAGCTCCAGCGTGCCCGCGCCCAGCGCCAGCAGCACCGCCTTGCCCTGGTCGTTGGTCCAGATCGCCGCCGGCTCAATGCCCAGTCCGACACAATAAAATTGCATCAAGCGCTCATGGTCGGCCGTGGTCAGCGCCACGCGCAGTTGCAGCACCGGTTGGGTTGTCATCGTTGGCTCCTGAAGGATTAGCGTCGGCGCGTATGCTATCATAAGCCGCGTCCCACTTGTTTGGCCCAGGAGCCGCGCCGCCGTGACCCCCACTCCCTTTTCAGACAACCTCGACCCCGACCCGCTGGTCGGCGTCATCATGGGCAGCCAATCCGATTGGGAGACCATGCAGCACGCCGCGCTGACGCTCAAGCGCCTGGGCGTGGCGCACGAGTGCCGCATCGTCTCGGCCCACCGCACGCCGGCTGTCATGTCCGCGTACGCCGCCGAGGCCGAGGCGCGTGGGTTGGCCGTCATCATCGCCGGGGCGGGGGGCGCGGCGCACTTGCCCGGCATGGTGGCGGCCCAAACCCTGGTGCCGGTGCTGGGCGTGCCGATTGAGAGCCACGCCCTCAAGGGGATGGACTCGCTGCTCTCGATTGTGCAGATGCCGGGTGGTGTGCCGGTGGGCACGCTGGCCATCGGCAAGGCCGGCGCGATCAACGCCGCGCTGCTGGCGGTGGCGATCCTGGCCGTCACCCGGCCCGACCTGCGCGAGCGGCTGCGCGCCTTCCGCGCCGAGCAGACGGCCACGGTGCAGGCGACCACGCTGCCGGCCCTCGACGCGTAAATGCTGCTCCCCGGCGCGACCATCGGCATCCTCGGCAGCGGCCAACTCGGCCGCATGTTGGCGTGGGAGGCGCGCCGGCTGGGCTACGGTGTGCGCGTGCTCTCGCCCGAAGCCGATTCGCCCGCCGGCCAACTGGCCGACCGGGCCGTGGTGGCCGATTATGCCGACCTGGACGCGGTGGCCGACTTTGCGCGGCAGGTGGGCGTGGTGACGTTTGAGTTTGAGAACGTGCCGGCCGCCACCGCCGCCGCCGCCGCGCAGCACGCGCCCGTGCGCCCCAGTGGCGCGGTGCTGCACACTACCCAGCACCGCCGCCGCGAGAAAGATTTTCTCTCCGCCGCCGGCCTACCCGTGACACCCTACGCGCCGGTGGACAGCCTGGCCGATTTAGAAGCGGCCCTGGCGCGCCTGGGCTGCCCGGCCGTGCTCAAGACCGCCGGCTTTGGCTACGACGGCAAGGGCCAGGTGCGGATCGACGCGCCGGCTGAGGCCGCCGCCGCGTGGGCCGCCATCGGCGCGCAGCCGGCCGTCCTCGAAGCCTGGGTGGCGTTCGAGCGCGAGGTCTCGGTTGTGGCCGCGCGCGGGCTGGACGGCGCGTTCAGCCACTTTGGCGTGGTCGAGAATACCCACTTGCATCACATTTTGGATGTCACCCTCGCGCCCGCGCCCGTTGCGCCGGCCGTCGCCCAGCAGGCCATCGAGATCGCCCGCGCCGTGCTCGAACGCCTAGAAGTCGTCGGCGTGCTGTGTGTGGAGTTTTTCGTCGCGCCGGGCGGCAAGTTATTAGTCAACGAGCTCGCGCCCCGGCCGCACAACTCCGGCCACTTCACGCTCGACGCCTGCGCCACCAGCCAGTTTGAGCAGCAGTTGCGCGCGGTGTGCGGGCTGCCGCTGGGCGCGCCCGACCAGCGCGCCCCGGCTGCCATGGTGCAACTCCTGGGCGATCTGTGGCAAGGTGGCGAACCCCATTGGGCGGCGGCCCTGGCCCGGCCCGGCGTCCGCCTGCACCTGTACGGCAAGCGCCAGCCGCGCCCCGGCCGCAAGATGGGCCACCTCACGGTGCTCGCCGCCACCGCCGCAGAAGCCCGCAGCCAAGCCCTGGCCGCGCGCGCCGCGCTGACCCAAGCTGTTCATCCTTCCGCTGCCTCATCACAAAGCCACCCCTCTCCCACGGGGAGAGGGGCCGGGGGCGAGGTCTGACCCACTATGCCTGAACTCACCATCACTGCGCTCACCCACGCCGGCGAGGGCGTCGCTCGCCACGACGGCCGCGCCGTCTTCGTGCCGTTTGCGCTGCCGGGCGAGACCGTGCGCGTAGAGCTGCTCGAAGTCAAAAAGAACTTCGCGCGCGGCAAGCTGCGCGAGGTGCTGACGGCCTCCCCCGAGCGCGTGGCCCCCCTGTGCCCGCACCACTTTGCGCTCACCCCGCCGGCCGGCCCCGGTCTGGCCGAGCGCGGCCCAGCCTGCGGCGGCTGTCAGTTGCAGCATCTGAGTTACGCCGCGCAGTTGGCCTTCAAGCAGCAGATCGTGCGCGAGCAGTTGCAGCGCATCGGCGGCTTTGGCGAGGGCGCAGTGGACGTGCGGCCCACGCTGCCCGCGCCGGACCCCTACCACTATCGCAACCACGTGCAGTTCGCGCTCACGCCCGAGGGGCAACTCGGTTTCATGGCCGCCGCTTCGCACCTCGTCATCCCGATTAAGGAATGTCACCAGATCGAGCCGGTGCTGGCCGAGCTGTTCCCGCACATCGCGCTGCCGCTCGACGCGGCCGAGGCCGAGCCCCAGCCTGAACTGCCGCAGTTCGAGCGGCTGACGCTGCGGGCCGGCGCGGACGGCGAGACGCTGGTGGTGTTCGAGGGCGCGCCCGAAGCGCCGGACGTAGAGCTCGACCTGCCCGTCTCGGCGGCGGTGCTGCGCGAAGACGGCTCGGCCCTGACGCTGGCCGGGCACGACTACCTGCTGGTCGAGGTGCGCGGGCGGCCGTTCCGCGTGTCGGCCGGGTCGTTCTTCCAGGTGAACACCGCCCAGGCCGGCGCGCTGGTCGACCTGGTGCTGGCGGCCCTGGCCCCCGCCCTCACCCCCGCCGCGACGGTGCTCGACCTCTATTCTGGTGTCGGGCTGTTCTCGGCGTTTATTGCGCCGCGCGTGGGCCACCTGATCGGCATTGAGGCCTACCCGGCGGCGGTGGCCGATGCCGCCGTCAACCTGGACGAGTTCGACAACGTCGAAATTTACGAGGCCTCCGTGGAGCACGCGCTGCCGGCGCTGGCCGGGCCGTTTGCGGCGGCCGTGCTCGACCCGCCCCGCGCCGGCTGCCACCCGGCCGCGCTCGCAGCGCTGCTGGCCGCCCAGGTGGCACACATCGTGTACGTCTCCTGTGATGCCGCCACGCTGGCCCGCGACCTCAAAATCCTGGTGGCCGGCGGCTACCGGCTGGCCTGGGTGCAGCCGGTGGATATGTTCCCGCAGACCCACCATGTGGAGATGGTGGCCGCGCTGACCTACAGCGGGCGTTGACCTGAAACGCTACTCTGACCTGTCATTCCGAACCCCCGCTCGCGGCGCGGTAGCTACCTGACCAGTGTCGCGGGGTGAGGAATCCCACCCTGGATACTGGCAATCCAATTAGCCAAAACCGGGGTCACGGCCGCGAATTGGAATTGCCGCCCACTCGGGCCAGCATTGACCAAACCGGAATCAAACATTACAATTCCGGGTACGTAGGCGTCTCACCGAGCCAATTTAGCTGATCTGCGCTGCCAAAACGGGATTGGGTTGTGTCGATTCAAGTCGGGCCGATTCTGGTTGTCGAAGACATTGCCGTGGTGCGCGAGCTGATCGAAACCCAGCTGCGCCTGCGCGGCTATGGCGTCGTCTCGGTCCGTGACGGCCAAGAGGCGCTCGAGCTGCTGGAGACGCTGCACCCGGCCGTCATCGTCACCGACATCCTCATGCCGCGGCTCGACGGCTTTGCGCTGGCCCAGCGGCTGCGCACGCAGGCCGCCACCGGCGGCATCCCCATCATCTTCCTCTCGGCCACCTACGTCTCGGCCGACGACGAGGCCTTTGCCCTCAACCTGGGCGCGATGCGCTTTCTGCCCAAGCCAATTGACACCGACGACCTGTTTATCGCCGTGGCCGATGCGCTCACCGGGCAGGGGGCGCGCCGCGCGCCGCTCTCGGACCGCGAGTTCTACACCGGCTACCGCCAGCGCCTGGAAGCCAAGCTGCGCCAGAAGTCGTCGCAAATCTTCCGCAACCGCCAGCAGTTCGAAACGGTGCTGCCCGACCAGCGCGAGACCTACAGTCTGCTGCTGGATGAGATGCAGGCGCAGTACGACGAAATCCAGCGCGAGCTCGACGTGCTCAAGAACGTGCTGCCGGACGCGGAATGACCTTCACGCCCCCCCGCCCGCGCGGCCGGCGCCTCAACCGCCGCGGCTTCCTCAAGCTGGGCGCGCTGGCCGGCGTGGCCGCGGCCTTACACCTGCCCGATACCCCGCTGATCGCCAACGGGCTGCGCCTCGCCTCGGCCCTGCCGCTGCCCGGCCACGCCGTCACCAACTTCGACGCCTGGCCCCACCAGCCGCCGCCCGGCTTCGACCTGCTGCGCCTGCCCGCCTACCAGGCCGCCGCCTACATTCGTCAAAACCAGGTACTCCGTTTGGATGGCCCGCCCGGCCGCGCGCACGACCCGGAAGGCGCGTTCACGCAGCCGGCCCGCTACATGGTCGGCGCACTGCTCAGCCAGCCGCCGGCCGCCGCCGCCCGCCGCTGGCAGCACCTGTGGTCGCAGCCGCCCGGCGCGGCCTGGCCCAACCACGCCCGCCTCGTCCTGGCCGCCGCCTTATTACGGCGCGGCTACTCGCCCAACGATCTCCACCCTGGCCACCTGGCCCAGGCCGAAGCCGACCTGTGGCACGCCGGCCGCCCCGAGCGCCTGCCCGCGCCGGACCTTGATGCCCCGATAGAGTTGGCCGGTCCACCCGTCATCTACGCGCTCGAGTCGCTCGCCAGCGTGGACCTCACCGCGCTGCCGCTGGGCGGCACGCCGCTGATCGAGTTCGACTGGGTGATCCCCGCCACCGCCGCCCAGCCCGACGCGGCCCGCGCCTTCCTGGCCGAGCAGCCGCTGCCCGCCGCCCCCACCGGCCCCTACCCTGTCCCCCTCATCCCTCTCATGCCGCTGCCCGACCGCGTACAAGCGCACGTCGCCGCCATCTGGGCGCGCCTGCGCTGGCTGCCGGCGGGGTAGGGCGCTCAGCGGCAACCGACCCCTGGCCGGGTCCATATACATTCGTGATAATTCGTGTCACTCCCCTGGGGCCTACCCGCTCCTCCGCCACGATCTATCACGCGGCCCTTGCGATCTCCCAACCCGCGACTCATCCCCCTTCGTGACAATTCGAGTTAAAAACCCACCTGCTACTATGACCTCGTAGACCCGCCACCAACCCCGGAGACCCGCATGGAACCCACCACGCTCACCCTCCACACCCAATTCGGCCTCGGCCCGGTTGACCCGCGTCTATTCGGCGGCTTCCTCGAGCACATGGGCTGCGCCATCTACGAAGGCGTGTACGACCCGGCTTCCCCCCTGGCCGACGCCGACGAGCGGCGGGCCGACCGTGATATCGTCGCGCTGGCCGAGGCCGTGCTCCTCACCGTCCCCGACGCGCAATCCGCCAACACCTTCGAGCAGCCCAACGTGGTGCAGCCCCGCCCCTTCGACGCTGTCACCTTCTCCGCCGGCCAAGCCACGCTCTCGCTGCCGCCGCTCTCGCTCGCGGCGCTGACGTTTCGGCTGGCGTAAACCGCCGCGCCCACCTCGCGCGCTTGCCAAAACAAAACGGCCAGTCCATCGCATGGACTGGCCGTTCGTCTTTGATTGGGCCGCGATACGACGTAGCCCGTCCGTTGCTACTCAGATGGCCGCGAAGGCCTTGATGAACTCCCCAATAAATTTCTGGCCTTCCCAATACTCTTTCAAGAGAATGTGCTCGTTCGGCGCGTGCGCCCGCGCCCCCTGGTGCGTAATGCCCGCCAGCACCGCCGGGATGCCGAGCATGTCCGAGAGTGGGTACATCGGCCCCGAGCCGGGCATGCGCGGGTAGATCACCGGGTCCGCGCCGTACACCGTGCGCGCCGCGCTGATGGCCGCCTGCACCACGCCGGCCTCGACCGGCGACGTGGCGCTGTGCTCGCCCGCGTGCCGGATGATCTCAACATCCCCGAAGCCGTGCGCCTCCAGGTGCTTGCGCAGCAGGTCGTACACCAGGTCGGGCGTCAGGTCTGGCACTAGCCGGAAGTCGAGCTTCACGCGCGCTTCTTTGGGCAGCACGGTCTTGGTGCCCTCGCCGGTGTAGCCGCTCTCGAAGCCGCAGATCGTCAGCGTCGGGTTGAAGTACATCGCCCGCTTGGCGGCGGG
>JBBRZY010000289.1:0-6431 GCA_038252885.1 Anaerolineales bacterium
CCTCCGGCCAGTCGGCCCCCGCCAGGCTGCCGCACACCGCGCCCAGGTCGGCCACCCTCAGGCCGGCTTGCGTCAGCGCCTCGCCCAGAGCGGTCTCCATCGTAGCGAAGGCGTGCGCCGGCGTCACGTTGTTATAGATGTCGCCGCAGCCCGCGCGCCCACCGCCGACCACCTGGCCGTCCGTGCGCGCAATCAGCGCGATAGTCTTGGTGTTGCCGGCATCCAGGCCGAGCACATACGCCGTCGTCATAGCTATCCATGATACCAAACCGGCCGGCCTGACAGGGTGTCAGGCCGGCCGCACAGCGTCGCGCTAAGCGTGGCCGAAGTCGGCCATTTCAAAGATGCGGCGGATTTCGATGTTCGGCTTGGGGCCAGGCTCGAACACGGCCGCAAACCGCGTCACCGCCTCCACTGCGTCGGCCAGCGAGGCCGCCTCGATGATGGCGAAGCCCGCGATCACTTCTTTGGCCTCGGTGAACGGCCCGTCGGTCACGCTGCGCTTGCCGCCCGCGAACGACACCCGCGCCCCCTGCGCGCTGGGGTGCACGCCCTCGCCCCCCAGCAGCACGCCGGCGGCGCGCTCCTCTTCCATATACTTGCCCATCTTCGCCATGAAGGCCATATCCGGCGGCGGCGCGTTCACCGCCGTGGCATCATCGGCGGCGGTGTTGTAATGCATCACCAAATAACGCATGTTCGTTTCTCCTTGAGCATAGGAGCCAGCGCGGCTGGCTCAGCGGTTGGCTTTTACACCCCATAGTCGCTCGGCCTACACCGCTTTCGACATTTTCCAGACAGATTGGAAAACTCAGTTTTTGCCTCTATCTGCCCCATTGCGTCTCTTCGCCGGGGATCCCCCGAGTCCCTTCAAGTCCCCCGAGTCCCCCTTTTATGGCGAGCGCGGCCTCTGGCGTGATCCAATCGCATTGCCGCGCTATTCGGGCAAGCTGCTCAGTTGGCGCTCCAAAAAGCGCCGCTCCGGCTCATGGCGCGCCAGGCTCAACGCCTTTTGGTAGGCCGCCCGCGCCTCAGCGCTGCGCCCCAGCTGCCGGTTTAGCTCAGCCTGCACCGAGTAGGCCAGGTGATAGTCGCTCAGCGCGCCGCGCGCCAGGATCGCCTCCAGCACCGCCAGGCCGGCCGCCGGGCCATCCCGCCGCGCCAGGGCCACCGCCCGGTTCAGCTCCACCACCGGCGAGGGAGCGCTGCGCAGCAGCAGATCGTACAGCGCCACGATCTCGCCCCAGTCGGTGGCGGCGGCCGTGGCGGCCAAAGCATGCACGCCCACAATCGCCCCTTGCAGCACATACGGTCCCGCCCCGCCCGCGGCCAACGCGCGCCGCACCAGGCCCACCCCCTCCGTAATCTGTGTTTGATCCCACCGCGTGCGGTCTTGGTCGTCCAGCAGCACCAGGTCGCCTTCAGCGTTGGTGCGGGCGGCGCGGCGGGCTTCGTGTAATAACATCAGCGCCAGCAGCCCCATTACTTCCGGTTGGGGCAGCAGCCCCAGCAGCAGCCGCCCCAGCCGCAGCGCCTCACCCGACAGGTCGGCCCGCGTCAGCGCCGCGCCGGCCGAGGCCGAGTAACCCTCGTTGAATACCAGGTAAATCACCTGGAGCACCGTGTCCAATCGTTCCGGCAGGTCGTCCGGCGCGGGCACCACGTAGGGGATGCCGGCCGATTTTATTTTGTTCTTGGCGCGCACAATGCGCTGCGCCAGCGTGGACGGCGCGGTCAGGTAGGCGTGCGCGATCTCTTCCGTCGTCAGCCCGCACACCTCGCGCAGCGTCAGCGCCACGCGCGCGTCGGCCGCCAGCGCCGGGTGGCAGCAAGTGAAGATCAGCCGCAGTTGGTCGTCCTCCACGCCCGCCTCGTCGGGGGCGGGCGCGGTCGCGTCCATCTGCCCGCCCAGCGTCGCCAGCGAGGCGTCGAAGCGCGTGCGGCGGCGGATGGTGTCAATCGCCTTGAAACGCCCGGCCGACACCAGCCAGGCGCGCGGGTTGTCGGGCACGCCCCCCTTGGGCCACTGCGCCACGGCGGCGGTGAAAGCGTCTTGCAGCGCCTCCTCCGCCAGATCGAAGTCGCCCAACAGCCGGATCAGCGTAGCGAACACGCGCCGCCCTTCGTCGCGAAAGACAGTTTCAATGGCGGCCCGAGCGCGCTCGGTCGCCGGGTCGGCGGCGTTGGTGGCAGAGAGGTCTGGGGTAGTCACTGTGCCAGAATAGTAGCGCAGTTGCGGCGGTTACTCGATAGGCCGCATGTTCTATCATACCGCCAGTCGCCCCGGTGCCGGTAATACAAACGGGGCCGGTCAGCGAATGTGACCGGCCCCGCGCAGGGGAAACGCATTGGCACTGCCGTCGGCGGCTTACAAGACGGCCAATACCGGAAGTTGCTCGCTACGGCCTCATAGCATCCGTTACATCCGTTACGCGAAGCGATCCGTTGCCACCTACGTCGCGGCGGCGGCCGTCTTGGGCGCGCCGCGCGGCTTCTTCACGCGGCTCTCCAGCAGCGCGCGAGCCTCCTGGCGGCCCGTGTTCATAATCGCCGGGCCGTGGCTCACCAGCAGGTGGTCGAAATCCAACTGCGCCATGCGCGCCTGGGCGGCGTGGTTCAACTTCGGGTCATAGGTGAAGACGGCATACGGGTCGCTCAGCTTGTTCTTCATGTTCATGAACGTGTCGGCCGCAATCAGCGCCCGGTCGCCGGCGTGCAGCAGCGTAATCATGCCGGGCGCGTGGCCGGGGGTGTGAAACACCTCCAACCCGCCCTCCAGCAGCCGCCCGTCGTCCAGCGGAATTTGCACGTTGCGGCCCACCAGCAGCGGCGGCGAGAGTTGCAGCAGTTGATACAGCATATTCTTAGCCGAGATCTTAGCATAACGGATCAAACCAAGCAGGAACGGAATCTCCAGCCGGTGCGCCGCAATCGGGATCTTCCACTCCTCGCGAATTTGCTGGGCCGCGCCGGCGTGGTCGAGGTGGCCGTGGGTCAAGATCAGCAGCTTGGGGTGCTCGCCCTTCGTCACCACCAGCGTCTGCTCGAGGATCGTCTTCTCAAAGCCGGGCGCGCCGGCGTCCACCATCACCCAGCCGCCGGCGTCGTCGCGCACCAGCCACACGCCCACCGGCTGGCGGCCGCCCAAGAACGGCAGGTCGAGTTTATAAATGTGCGGGGTCACCTGGGTATAGGTGGGTTGCGGCTTTGCCATCGGTTGATCCTCTAGTTCGTCGAAAATGGGTCGCGCGGCGTCGGGCTGCTGCTCGGCACACTCACCGCGTGATGCTCAAGAAATTTCCAGTCGCGCTCAACCAGCCGCAGCACGTTGGTGGCCCGCGTCTGTAAGACGCCCGTCCCGCGCACACCGGTCATATCAATGTTCTCCAGGCAGTTGACTTCCGCCGTCTGCCCGTACAGCCGCGTCTGCACCGCCGTCGGCCAGACATGCAGCACGCCCTGGTTCTCAAAGATGCCGCGCCAACTATCGCGGATGGCCTCCCAGCCGTGCAGCGCCTCCCAGCCGGGATGCACGCACACCGCGTCCGGCGAGGCCAGCCACAGCCGCTCCATCAGCGCCAGGTCAGCCAGGCTCAGGGCCGTGTAAAAGTTAGTGTGGACGGCCAGCACGGCCGCCAGAGTGGCTTCTTCGTCCATAGCGTGCGTGCCGACCATTGTAATCGTTTTCGGCGGTTGCGCTTAAGCGCCCGCCGCCGCCTGCCACTGCGCCAGCAGCGCCGGCAGTTCGGCCAGCCCCGGCAGCTCGGCCTCCGGAATAATGTTGCCGCGATGGGCCACGTTGGCCGGGTGGGCGGCGTGGTTGGTCACCCACACGTTGCGCATCCCCGCCAACTGCGCGCCCAAGATGTCGGCCCCCAGCGTGTCGCCGATCATCACGCACTCGGCCGCCGGCACGCCCCAGGCCGCCCGCACCAGTTCGAACACCGCCGGGTTGGGCTTGCGCAGCCCCACCGCCGCCGACACCACAATCGGGTTAAAGTATTGGCGCAGGTCGGCCCCATCAATCAGGCGCTGCACGTTCTCGGCGTCGCCCGCGTTCGAGAGCAGCCCCAGCCGATAGCCCTCCGCCCGCAGCCGTTGCAGCGTGGGGTGCAGTTCCGGCACCGGCTGCCACAGCGACTCACTGTGCCGGTAATAGGCCGCCAGCGCCTGGGCCGCCACCGCTGGCGTGGGCGCCGGCCGACCCAACTCGGCCAGCGTGGCCCCCAGCATATAGGTGGTGGTGTGCTCCACCCAATCGGCCTGGCGCTGCTCATCATAAGCGCGCAGCCGCGCCCCGAAGCGCGCCTGAAAGTCCGCCGGGTCGAGGTCGTAGCCCGCCGCCTGCAACGCGGCCAGCAACTCGCCGCGCATCCGGTCGAAGGTCTGCGCCCAGTTGAGGGCCTGCGGTGTGTACAGCAGGGTCGAGCCCAGGTCAAAGATCAAGCCGGTCAGAGTCATCAGCAGCCTCATGCCCCTGCTCGTATTTTACCCGCGACCGGCCGCGCCGCGCCGTTCATTATTCTGGCGCAGCGTTAGGCAGTTTGTATCTTGCCAGCCGCAAGGTGCATGTTACACTGCCTTGAACTCAAGGGGATGAAGGAGGCCAACGCTATGTCTGACAACAGTAACAGCTCTGCCGAGGGTGAACCACTGATGATTAAAGGCTGGCCGGTCAGCCCGGTGCTCTTAGAGGAGCGCCCGCTGCGCCGCTGCCAGTTGGAGGAATGCCAAAGCTATTGCTGCAGCGGCGGAGTCTGGATTCACACGCGCCAGGTCGCCGACCTGCTGGCCCATCAAGAATTGATTAAGCCCCATATGGCCCCCGAGCGGCGCGACCCGGCCCTGTGGTTTGACGGCACCGATGAGTTAGATACCGACTGGCCCGCCGCCGGCAATGCCACCGGCACCAACGTGGTCGACGACCCCACCCACCCGGCCGGCACAACCTGCATCTTCCTCAACGCCGAGCGCCTGTGCTCGCTGCAGGCGGCCAGCATTGCGGCCGGCGAAGACCCCTGGCGCTTCAAGCCCTTCTATTGCGCGCTGCACCCGCTCGGCCTGGATGGCGGGCAGGTGGTCCTCGTCGAAGGCAGCGAGGTTTACACCGCCGGCGGCGATTGCAGCCGCCCCTCTGCCGGCGGCACGCTGGTGCCGGTGTATGCGCTCTTCGACGTCGAGACCAAGCTGGCCCTGGGCGATGACGGCTACAACCAACTCGACGCCCTCGCCAAGCGGCTGACGGCGGGCATGTAAACGTCTTTTGCCACACCCGGCCCGGCGCGAGTGCCATCGCTCACTCACGCCGGGCCGTTTAGTTCACCGCCCCATAGCGCTGCAAAAACTTCTGCGCCTCGGCGTACCCCCCAAACTGGCGCTCAGCCTGCCGAAACGCCTCCGTGTGCGCGTAGTGCCGGCCGTTGACCACCTGCACCCCCAGGTGCTTGTGCAGCAACTCGTGATACATCACCAACTCAATCACCGCCCGCGGCACACCCGGGTCGTCCAACACCTGGCTGATCATCAGCCGGTCGCCCGACCGCTGATAGTAACCCAGCAGCCGGCCCGTGATCGTGCGGCTCCACGTCAGGCGCGGGCGGGCCAGTGCGCCGCCAAAGTAGCCCGCGTTCACCGCCTCAAACACCTGGTCGAGGTCATAGTGCCGGCCGCGCAGACTGCCCGGCGGCGGCTCGGTCAATAGCTCCAGCGCCACCATCGTCTCAGCGTAGTCATCGCTGTTGGCGTAGGCATGCAGCCGCGCCTTCACCGGCTGGCGCGCAAACCCCAGCGCCGCCCGCAGCACCGCCTCCAGCACCTCCGGCGGCGCATACAGATACCCCGGCGAGAACGTCACCTGCAGTGGGTCGGTGCGCCCCTTCCCTTCTGGCCGCATCCGATACAAATAGGCCATCGGGTAAAACTCCAGCCGCACCGGGCAGCCCACCAGTGCCGGCCGGCGCGGCCAATCGGCCCCGTTCAGCATGTGCTGGCTCAGCGCCAGCGCCGCCGCCACCGACAGCACATTCTCTGGCTCGGCCAGAAACTTCAGCCATTGAAAGGCCCGCCGCGACTGGGGCGGCAGTTGGCTCGGCCCGCTGCCCCGCTCGGCGCACAACGCCTCCACCAGCGCCGCCTGCCGCGCCGCTTCGTCCGCAATGCCCTCGGCCGGCGCGTCCATGCCCTCATCCGGCAGACCGGCCAGCGGAGCCAGGCGCTCGTTAAAGTGCTGCGCCAGGCTAATCAGGTGGCGCAAGCGCGGGGCCGCCGCCAACCCGGCCTCGCCCTCCACCGGGCCGGGCAAGTGCGCCAGGTCCAGCGATTTTAGAAACTGATAGGCGCGGTACGATGGCCCCGGCAAGTCGCGTGGTTGACGGCCCACCTGCCGGCCCACCGCCTCCACCTGCGCCAGCACCGCCAGCACCCACTGTCGA
>JBBRZY010000290.1:0-6422 GCA_038252885.1 Anaerolineales bacterium
GCCAGGGCATTGAGGCGGCGCTGACACTGGCAGAGCGCGAGGCGGCGCTGCAGCCGGCGGCGCTGCTGCTGCAAGACCTGCACAAGCTCAAAGCCGACGAGGCCACCTGGCTGCGGCAGCGGCTGCAAAACCACTGCCTCGCGCCGCTGACCATCTTGTGCTCGGATGGCGGTTTCAACTGGCCGGGACTGACGATCGCCCTGCCCGCGCCGGACTTCGACGCGCGGCGAGCGCTGTGGGGCCACCGGCTCGGTGAGACGGCCACGGGCTTGGACCCGGAGGTGATCGAGGCGCTGGCCGAGAAGTTCAGCCTGAGCACCGGGCAGATCGCGGACGCGGTGGTGGCGGCGCGGGCCACGGCCTTGTGGCGGAGCCCAGACGCGCCGCAGGTGACGGCCGACGACCTGTACGCGGCGGCGCGCACGCAGTCGACCCCGATCTTGAACAGCCTGGCGCGCAAGATCGTGCCGCACTACACGTGGGACGACATCGTGCTGCCGAGCGATACGATCCAGCAGCTACATGAGATCGCTTTGCAGATGGAGCACCGGCATTTGGTGTTTCAGACCTGGGGCTTTGCGAAGCGGCTGGCGCTGGGCAAGGGGCTGATGAGCCTGTTCGCCGGGACGTCGGGGACGGGCAAGACTATGGCGGCGGATGTGATCGCTAACGCGCTCGGACTGGATTTGTACAAGATTGATCTGTCGGGCGTGGTGAGCAAGTACATCGGTGAGACCGAGAAGAACCTGAACCACATATTCGCCGAGGCCGAGTCGGCCAACGCGATCTTGTTCTTTGACGAGGCCGACGCGCTATTCGGCAAGCGCTCGGAGGTCAAAGACGCGCACGACCGCTACGCCAACATCGAGACGGCCTACCTGCTGCAAAAGATGGAGGAGTACACCGGCGCGGTAATTTTGGCGACGAACCTCAAGATGAACCTGGACGACGCCTTTGTGCGCCGGATGCAGTTTGTGGTGGACTTCCCGATGCCGGAGGAGGACGACCGCCGCCGCATCTGGCGCGTGGCGCTGCCGCCGGAGCTGCCGCTGGCGAGCGACGTGGACCTGGACTTCCTGGCGCGCAAGTTCAAGATCGCGGGCGGGCACATTCGCAACATCGCTGTGGCCTCGGCCTTTCTGGCGGCGGCCGACGGGCGGCAGGTGACGATGGCGCACATGCTGCAAGCCACGCGCCGCGAATTCCAAAAGATCGGCCGCATGGTGATTGGCACTGATTTTGAACCGCAGGCCAACAACGGTCACGGCAATAGGAAAGGGGAATAGGGGGACTTGGGGGATGGAAACAAGGCTAGGGCTGTCACTACGCGGTATGGGGAGTAGGAGCTAAACGACGATGCCAGCTAGCAATCGCCGGCACGAGGACGAAGCGGCCGAAGAGGCCAAGAGTCACAACTATGCCGAGGAAACAACCGAGGCCGCCGACGGCCTGAGCCCGCGTCAGGCGGCGGTGCGCGGGCTGGGCCAGACGATCGGCAACAAAGCAGTGGCGAAACTGCTCAAGCAGTCGCGCGGACAGGCGCTGCCCGACCAGGCGCGGACCGGGGCCGAAGCGCGGCTGGGCCAGCCAGTGACGGACGATGTGCGGCTGCACACCGGCGCGGCGGCCGAACGCAGCGCGCAAGGACTGGGCGCGCGCGCCTACACGGTGGGCAGCGATGTGGTCTTTGGCGCGGGCGAGTTTGCGCCGGGAACGCCGCAGGGCGACGAGTTGCTGGCGCACGAGCTGGCGCACGTGGTGCAGCAAGACCAGACCGGGCAGACGGCTGACGCTAACCGCCTGAACCCCAGTGGGCACGCCAGCGAACAGCAAGCGCAAGCGGCGGCACAGGGCCACGCACCGAGCCAGTTGACGGCGGCCCCGGCCGGCATTGCGCGGGCCGTGGGCGACAATGAGCCCAGCGCGGTGGTGGACGAAGTGCCCGCCGCCGCCGCCGGCGCGCCACCGATTTCGACCATCGACGTGGATACGACGGCCGAGGACCTGGCGCGGGACGCCGCGATTGACGACAGCATTGACCTGGCCGACACGCGCGGCCGGACGATGCTGAATACTGATTACAACGATGTGCAGGATGCCGCGCGCGATTTTGAAGGCGCGACGACCGACGGGATTGACTCGATTGACGGTGAGCCCAGCGGCTACTATGGCCTGGCCGCGACCATTGTGGGGCTGGCGGCCTCGGCGGTGAGCACGCGCTATGCCGACTTGAATAAGCGGAGCGGCAAGTTCTTGAGCGGCGGCATGACGGTGTTTTCGACCGCGTTTTCGATGGGCCAGACATCACTCACGGCGGCCGTGACCAAAGCCAACGACACTGACCCCAAGGCAGCCGCCAAAGGGATCATGCAGAGCGCGTCGAACGCCATCACTCACGCCGAGGCGGCGCTGTTTGGCAGTCTGCGGGGCGACCTGCATGAGGTGCTGGTGAAGCACGCGCAGTGGCAGCCGGCAGTGGCCGACCGGCTGGCGAACGGCTCGATGGAAGACATTGACGAGGTGCTGAGCCAGTACGTGGGCGTGCCCAACCCGGACACCGATCCGCTGTATGGCCCAGTCCGGCTGGCGATGGAAATTGCATTTGAGGACTGGAAGAGCAAGCAAACGCGGCGGCAGGAATTCCACTGGCTGTCGGAGGACATGGGGCTCTCGGCGTCAGCGGCCGAGCCGGGGCGCAGCGCGGCGCGCGCGCGCGTGGCCGAGGCGGTGGAAGCCCGCAGCGGCGTGCCACAGGTGGGCTTTGGCGAGCAAATTAATAACACCATCAACAGCGGCCTGAACACGGCGTTGACGGTGGCCTTTACCGGCCAACTGCCGACCGAGCCTGGCGATGCGCCGCCGGCCGACTTAGAGGCCACGCTCGAACCGGTGGACGACGCGACCGAGGCCAGCGAGCAGCAGCGCGAGAATGCCATTCGGCGCGGGGTGGCCATCGCAGAGACGCGCGCGCGCGAGCACCTGAACACGCATTACAACGATGTGCAAGATGCGGTGCGCGACTTCCTGAACGCCGGCGAGGAGAAAATTGACACGCTCAATGGCGCGGTCAGCGGGCCCTGGGGCATGATCTCGGCCATCTTCAGCGGGGCCATGGGCGTCATTAGCTCACGCTTCCCGGCGGCGGCGGTCGGCAAGATCATCAAAGCGGCGGCGGCTTCGGCGGGCGTGGCGGGCCTGTCCACGGTCATCACAACGGCCGTCGACGACTCGCGCTCGGACGATAAGGACGACGCCACCAAGGCGCTGCACGCCATGGCGACCGGCACGGCCAACACGCAGGCGGGGATATTCCGGCTGGCGCGCGAAGGGCTGGCGGCCGAACTGCTGCGGGTTTCGAGCAGCGACGACACGGCGCGGATGTTATTGGAGAGCGGCGACCGCGACAGCATCAATGCGGTCGTAGATGAAAACCTGGGCTTGCCCGACCCCGACATTCAGCCGTTGTATACGGAAGTGCGCACGGCGATGGAAATGCCGTTCGCCGACTGGATCGTCCGGCAAATTCAGGGCGCGGAAGGCTGGGGCTATTTGGCCCAATTCCAAACCAACACATCTTTGACCAGCAAAGAGATCGCACAAGACGCCGCGCTGCGCGACGCCGAGTTGGGCAGCGAAGCGCCGGTTGGCCCCACCACGTATGAAGCGATGGATGAGGAACGGGTTGGCCCAGTAGCGCCCACGCCAGCCGCGCCGGGCGAACAAACCGAGGCCGAAGAGACCGCCGCAGACGACCGCCAGGTGCTTAAGCGCATCACTGAAGTGGACACGCGGGCGCGCGGGTTCCTGAACACCCTGGCCGACGACATCCAAGATGCCGTGCACGACTTTGTGCCGCGGGCCCTTAACCAAAGCGGGGCCTTGGACTCGGAGGTGGGTGACTGGTTCGGCCTGGGGAATAATATCTTGACGGTCGGCCTGGGCATCGCCGGCCTGGCCTTCCCCGCCATCGGCGTGGGGCTGGCGATTGCGGGCGCGGTGGCGGGCGTCATCGCGCAGGGGGCGGCCGGCTATCAGACGGACCAAAACGCCTCCGTGCAGCAGAATGCGCGCATCGCGATCAATGGCAGCGCCAAGACCTTGCAGTCCGCCTATGTGGCAATCTTCCGCACGGCGCGCCGTGCGCTGGGGCCGGCGCTCATTTCAGCCGGCTTGATGGATGAAGACGCGCGCGAGGCACTGTTGGTGGGCGGACAGGATAACTACGACTACGTCATTTTTGAGAAGCTCGGCATCCCTAATCCGGCGAACGCCAGCCTTTACCTGAGCGCCCGGACGGCGCTGGAGGACGAGTTCACGAATTGGATGACGCAACAGTTGGGCCGCGACAAGGCCGCCCACGAGCAGGCCCTGCTGGCGGGCGAAACAGCCGCGGCGGCCGATGACGCCAACCGGCGCGGCGACAAGGCGGGCGCGGCGGCGGCCAATGCCGCGGCCAAGGCCGCCGAAGCGAAGAAGCCCTAGAGAGCCGAACGCACATGGCCGAAACTTACGAGATCGTCCCACAGAAAGACCCGCCGCAGCCAACGCCCACGGCGTCGCCGCAGGTGGCGGCCGGGCCGGAACAGACGGCGGCCGAGTATAGGGCGGGCTTTGCGCCGAGCGGAAATCAGCGCTACGACGCGGCCACGGCCGACCCGGAAGAGGCCTCCAGCAATCTGGCCGACAACCTGGCCCGCCTTGACAAGAGCCTGCAAGCCCAGCTATTGACCAAGCTACAGCGGCAGCGCGGCAACGGCCAGGTGCAGCGGCTGGTGCGGCAAATGCAGCGCGCGCCAGGGCCGCAGAGTGCAGGCCACGCGCCAAGCTTGGAAGACAGCGCGTTGGCGGACCGGATTGCGGCCGGCAGCCAGGCGGGCGGCCAGCCACTGGACGCGGGCCTGGCGGAGGCGGTGGGCGACACGCTGGGGGCTGAGATGGGCGCGGTGCGCGTGCACACCGGCGGCGAGGCTGACGAACTGTCGCGCGATCTGGACGCGCTGGCCTTCACAACTGGGGCGGACATCTTCGTCAGCCAAGCGGCGCCCGACCTGGCGACGCCGGCCGGGCAACACCTGTTGGCGCACGAGGCAGCGCACACGGTGCAGCAAGCCAGCGGGCCAGTGGCCGGAACCCCGCAGGCAGGCGGCGTGCGTGTGAGCACCCCCGGCGACAGCTTTGAGTTGGCCGCCGAGGAAGCCGCCACCGCCGCGCTGACGCCGACGGGCGAGATGACCGCTGCCGCACGCAGACCGCCGGCCGCACCGCTGCGTCAAGCCGCACCCAACGCGGTGCAGCGCGTCACCGCCGACGAAGGCGAGACCGTGCCGCTGGAGGAGCCGCCCGTCGTCGAGCGCACCATCACGATTGACGAGAAGGGCGTGACCACCGCCACGTATGGCGCGCCGGGGTACGCGACCTCGGAGGAGCGCATGGTGCAGACGCCCAACACCAAGCCAGAAGAAAATCTGGTGGATGTGTCCTTTAAGGTGACGGCGACGTTTGCGGTCACCACGGTCGTCAACCTGCCCAGCGTGCCAGCGGACCTGACCGCTTGCCAAAAGGAGCGGGTGCAGGCGGCGATCACCAATCAATTGCAGCCGCACGAAGACCTGCACGTGGCGGCCATGAAGCAATACGACGGCAGCTTCGAAGAGAGCGTGACCCTCACGCGCGTGGCCAAGGCCAAGGCGACGGCCGAAATGATCAAAGTCGCCAAGGCCAAGGCCGACGCCGAGGCCGCGCGGCGCAAAAAAGTGGCCCAAGACGCCAGCGATGCGCTCGACAGCCCGCCGTTCGAGGTCACGGTCAATTTGAACTGCAAGGACGAGAAGCCACCGGAGAAGAAGTCGGCCACAGCGGAGGGCGGACCAGCGGGGTTGGACGGGGAGGGCGACGAGGCCGAGGCGGTGCAGACGTGGCGCCGCGACCAGCCCTGGCCCGCGCCGCCCGAATCGCAATAGGACTGTTGGCGTACTTGCATGTGGGCCGATTCCGACTATGGTATAGCGCTGGCCCGGCTCAGGGCGGCGGAGTGGATGAAGAGACACGATGTTTCAGGACGTTGACGAGACCCTGCGCGCGGCCTTGATTGCCGATGTGCCGATCAAGAAGAACGAGATCGACGTGGCGTTTGACCGGCCGACGCGCGATTGGTCGAGCCGGCTGACGCGGCACACGCTCAACCTGTTCATGGCCGACATCCGCGAGCGGATCGACTTGAAGGACGACGTGGACATCATCACCCGCGACGGCACGGGCAAGGCGGTGCGCCAGCGCCCGCCCAAGCGGGTAGACCTGGCCTACCTGGTCAGCGCCTGGACGACCGAGCCGGACGACGAGCACCGGATTTTAGCGCGGGTGCTGGCGAGCATGTACCGGCAAGACAAGATTCCGGCCGAGCTATTGCAAGGTGAGCTTAAGAA
>JBBRZY010000291.1:0-6401 GCA_038252885.1 Anaerolineales bacterium
CAAATTTGGCAGCATGAGTGTTTTCAGATAGCCGGTTCGCTGGCGGATAGCTTAAAATTCCCGCCTAAGATTCAAGATCGGCTGCTTTCAGCCTTGTGTTACACGCCCTGACGGCGTGGCTTGGATAAAGTCTAGCTTAGCGTAAAGAGAAATTGTCATACTAGCAAGGGGCGGGTTAGGGCGGGAGGCGCTGAGGTCAACGCGGCCTGACGAGTTGGAGCTATTGAGGGTGGGATTCCTCACCCCGCGACAGGCGCCGGGTGACTACTAGGCAGCGAGCGGGGGTTCGGAATGACAAGGTCGGAGCGGGTTGGGCGGGCAAGCCCTAGTGGGCCAGGCCCGCTTGAAAACTCAGCAGCCTTCTGCTGTGAGTCAGTCTGGGCCGGCGCTTTCGAGCGCGGGCAGGTTGAGGGTGAAGGTGCTGCCCTGGCCGAGGACGCTGGCGCCGGTGAGCGCGCCGCCGTGCATTTTGGCGATGCTTTGGGCAATGGCCAGGCCGGAGCCGGAGCCTTGCTGCTCCATTTTGGCCCGGTCGATCTGGTAGAAGGCGTCGAAGATTTTGTCGAGCTCGGAGGCGGGCATGCCGATGCCCTGGTCGACGACGTGGATGAGCACGCCCCGGCCGCCGGGCTGGGCGCGCAGCACGACCTGGCCGCCGGTCTTGCGCGAGAACTTGATGGCGTTGTCTAGGAGCCGCAGGACGGCGTCGAGCAGAAACTCGCGGTCGGCGCGCACGGGCGGCAGCGCTTCGGCCAGGTCTTCGGTGAGGGTCACCCGGCGGCTGTCGGCTTTAGCGCGGCTGCGTTCGAGGGCCACGCGCAGCAGCAGGCCCAGGTCGGCCAGCGGGGCGCAGCGGCGCTCGAAGGTGGCCTGGGCTTCGCCGGTTTGCAGCTCGACCAGGAAGATGAAGTCTTCGACCAGGTGGCGCAGGCGCTCGCTGCCGACCTGGATGCCGCGCATGAAGTCTTTGAATTCGTCGGCGCTGACGTTCTTCTCGCGCAGCATGTCGGCGTAGGTGCTGATGTAGGTGAGCGGCGTGCGAAACTCGTGGTTGAGGGTGGTGAGGATGGTGCGCTTGAGGTCGGAGATTTGGCGGCTCTGGGCGGCGATGAGTTGGGCGCGGCGGTTGAGCTTGGCCTGCACGGCCACGATCAGGTCGGCTTCTTCAAAGGGTTTGGTGATGTAGTCGTCGGCCCCGAGCATCTTGCCGCGCCGGATGTCGGCTTTTTCGCCTTTGGCGCTGAGGAAGATGAAGGGCAGGCTGACCCAGTCGGGGTGGGCGCGCACCTGGGTGTAGAACTGGTAGCCGTCCATGCGCGGCATGTTGATGTCGGAGACGATTAGGTCGGGCAGGCGCTGTTCTAAGACGGCCAGGCCTTCGTAGCCGTTGCGGCCGGTGAGCACCTCGTAGCCGGAGAGTTCGAGAATGTCGCGCAGGCCGTCGAGCAAGGCGGCATCATCTTCGACGACGAGGATGACTTCTGACATGGCGGGGCGGCGGGGCAACGGGCACAGGCGGCCGGGGACGGCCGCGCTTAGAGTTCGTCCTTGGAGGCTTCCACGGGTTGGCTGGAGAGCTTGTAGCCGCGGCCGCGTTGGGTGAGCAAGTAGCGGGGGCGGGTGGGGTCCGGCTCGATCTTGGCGCGCAGCCGGCTGACCAGCTTTTCGATGCGGGCGTCGTCTACCCGGTCGAGGTATTCACCCCCCCAGACGGCTTCTACGATCATGTCTTTGGTGGTCAGCCGGTCGCGGCGCTCGTAGAGCAGCCGCATGAGTTTGTATTCCAGGTCGGTCAGGATGGTGACTTTGGCGCCGTCGACCCAGACTTCGCCGGCATCTTCGTCGACGACCACGCCCTGGGCCGAGAGGTTGGGCAGGGCGCTCTGCCGGCGCACAAAGGCGGCGAACAGTTCGGAGAACAACTGCTGGCCGTCGGCCTCTTCGACGATTAGGCCGAGGGTGCGCAGGCGCTCGCCGTCTGGCCCGGCCAGCCCTTCTTCGGGCGCGGTGACCAGGTGGATGAGGGCGGCCTGCTCGTCGGGGCGGAGTTGGTTCCAGACCTTGAGGCACTCGGCGCGGGCGGCCAGGTCGCCGGTGAGGCGGCGGGTGTCGGTGGCGCCGTGGGCGAAGCGCAGGGCGGCCTGGGTGAGCGCGCTGATGAGGCCAAAGTGACCGCCGGCCAGCCGCAGGATGACGTCGACGGTGGCTTCATCGAGCGCGTCGCTGCCGGGGTAATTGAGGATGACGCGCCGGGCGTCGGCTTGGGCCAGCAGCCCGAGCGGCAGCATGTAGCCGACGAACAACTCGGCGAACTCGTTGTCGCTGGGGGTGCGAATTTCGCTGAGCAGCCGCGAGGTGGCGGTGACGTAGACCAGCCGGCTGTGGGTGTGGTCTTTGAGGGCGCGCAGGTTGAGCAGGGTGCGGTCTTCGAGCACCGAGTAGATTTCGTCGAACTCGTCGAACAGCAGCACCAGGGTCAGGTCGAGCCGGTTGCAGGTGTCGGCCAGGGCGTTGTTGAAAGCCAGTGAGGATTGAAAGGCCGGGCCGGTGGTGATGCGGGTGTGGTACTCGCGCACGGCCTGGAGCAGTTCGACGGGCGGGTTGGGCGAGGTGGCGGGGTCTTCAATGAACTCGAGCAGGCTGCGGACGACGATTTCGTAGAAGCCGGTGGCGCTCAACTCGACCACGCGGTTGCAGTCGATGTAGACGATGGCGGTGGCGCGGCCGGCGAGTTGGTCGAAGTGCTGTTGGCTGTCGGGTTCGGCCAGGGCGCGCATGAACGGGCTCTTGCCGGTGTTGCTCAGGCCAAAGATCGCGACGCAGTTGCCGTCGGCCAGGGTGCGCTGGAGTTTGTGCAGTTGGTCTTCGCGGAGGGCGGGCAGGGTGACAGACATCGGGCGATATTATCTTACAGAAATCGGTTTGGGGGAAATGGAGGTTAGAGGTCGGAGAGCAGCTAAAACCTTTGGCCACGAATTCCACGAATTACACGAAGGGGTATGGGGAGCTAGGCGAGCGATAGTCGGTCGGAGGTTGGATGTCGGAGGTTGGGGAGTAACTAAAACCTTTGGCCACGAATTCCACGAATTACACGAAGGGGTACGGGAGCTAGGCGAGCGATAGTCGGTCGGAGGGTGGAGGTTGGAGAGTAGCTAAAACCTTTGGCCACGAATTCCACGAATTACACGAGGGGGTACGGGGAGCGAGATGGGAGCCGATTGTAGTCTGCGCGTCAGGCGGCGGGGGTGGGCGGCCCTATGCTCTCTGGCAAGCGGCACGCTGCCGGTTGGGCTGCAAAATTTTCCTGGCCCGGCGGTTGGCATAGAATAGCGTCAGGCTGCGCTAGCGGCGCGGCGACCACATCCTGGGAGGGATACGGACATGCCTATCACGTTAGACGAACTGAAGCTGTCGGACGAGCCGAACCAGATTCGCACGAAGTGGAAGGAAATCAAGGGCCGCTACAAGGAAGTGATGCGAGCCAAGAACGTCGTTTTCGGCGAGGGGATGGGGCCGCTGCTGGACAAGCGGGCGGCGCAGTGGAAGAAGATTGAAGCCTGGCAAGACCGCAAGCTGCCGCGCGTGGCGCTGGTGACGGCGATTGGCAAGGCTAAGGTCAAGTCGGAACTCAATACGCTGGTGACGAATGGCACGGCGCTGGAAACGACGGCGCGCGGCTATTTGGGCGCCATTGCCAACTTGGGCAACCCGGCCCAGGCCGAGCTGACCAAGGCGCTTAACGCGATCATTGACGACGCCGAGCACGACCAGTCGGTTGGGCGGGCCTTGCTGCAAGACCTGGCGCGGTAGTGGCTTGATGGGCCAACGCGCGGGGGGGCGCGCCGGGTGGGTGACGGTGCGCCCCCCCCGCTAATTAACCGCCCTACGCTCCTTGCGCCACGCTTCAGCCAAATATCCGCAGCAGCAGATCCTGGCCGAAGGGCGTGAGGAAGAAGCCGGCGACGAGGCACAGGGCGACGACCAGCAGGAAGAGGCAGCCCACGCCCAGCAGGAGCCAGGGCGAGAGCCCCCGGCGGCGGGGGGCCGGCGGCGCAGAGGGGCGCGCGGCGGGGTGGGAGGCCAGGTTGGGCTCGGGGGCGCGCACGGTCTGGGGGATAGGGTCGGCGTCGGGCGGGAGCACCAGCACGGGCGGCTCGACCTGGGTGGAGATGTCGGCGGCGCTGGTGGCGGCGCCCTCGAGCGTGAACAGGCTGTTGCCGACCTGCAATTGATCGCCGGCGCGCAACGGGCGCGTTTGGCCGGAGGCCAGCCGCACGCCGTTGACAAAGGTGCCGTTGGAGGCGTGCTCGTCGCGCACTTGGACGTCGCCGCGGTCGACCCACACGGCCGCGTGTACGCGCGACACGAGCGAATCGGGCGGGCGCACTTGGCAGGTCTCGTCGCGGCCGAGGTAGAGCAAGCGGTCGATGACGTAAACGGCGCCGTAGGTAGAACGCAAGCGGAAGGGCATTAGAACACGCGCAGGACGAGGTAGGCGACTGACAGGCCGAGCAGCAGCCCGGCGATGACTTCGCGCGGGGTGTGGCCCAGCACTTCCTTGAGTTCTTTTTCGGCCAGCGGGTGGCCGGTGAGCAATTCATCGATCATCAAGTTTAGCACACGGGCGTGGTCGCCGGCATGGCGGCGCACGCCTGTGGCGTCGTAGATGACGATCATGGCCAGCACGCTGGCGATGGCGAAGGCTGCGCTTTGGAAGCCCTCTTGCAGCCCTACGCCGCCGGCGATGCCGGTGACGAGCGCCGTGTGCGACGACGGCATGCCGCTGGCGCTGAACAGCAGCCCCCAATCCCACTGGCGGTGGAGCAGGTAGTTCAGCGGCACCTTGATGGCCTGCGCCAGGGTCCAGGCGATGAGGGCGGCGAGTAAGATGCGGTTGGCGAGCAAGCCAGCGACGACGCCCATGGGTTAGCGCTCATCGGGGGCGAAGGGCTGCAATTGGTAGCCGCCGCCGGGGCGCGGGGCCAACTGCTGCACCTTGAGGTCGGCGGTGTCGAGCAACTGCTGGCAGCGGGCCGAGAGGGCCTGGCCGCGCTCGAACAGCGCCAGGGCGTCGTCGAGCGTCAGGCTGCCGTCTTCAAGCTGGCGCACGATTTCCTCCAACTCGGCGAAGGCGTCTTCAAAGCTGAGGGTTTCGAGCGCGACGGTGGGTTTGGGCTTAGATTTGGCAGGCATTAAGTCATAGCTTCTTGGCTAGTTTCATGGCGGTGTAGACGGCTGCGGGGCGGGTGGCGACGCCGGGCTGCTCGCGCCGCTTGACGATCGCGATCACCGGGCGCACTTGGGCCAGCAGCGCTTTGCCAGAGGCAGTCGGTGGGCGGTGAAGCGGCAAAGTGGGCATGACGGGTGGCGCCTATTGAACCTGCACCGGGAACTCGCCGTCGCTGACCTGCACGCGCAGGGTTTGGCCAGGCTGCACGGCGGCGGCGCGCGCGACGGCCCCGGTGGTGGTGGTGACGACGGCATAGCCGCGCGCCAGGACGGCGCGCGGGTCGAGGGTGCTGAGGGCCTGGTGGAGGCCGCGCCAGCGCGCCCGGTCGAGCGATACGCGATAGCCCAGGGCAGAGCCGGCGCGGGCGCTCAAGTCGTCCAGCTTTTGGCGGGCGCTGCGCAGTTGGCCCTGGGGCGAGAGGCCGCGCATTTGGGCCAGGCGCTCGGCCAGGGCCCAGGCTTTGTCACGGGTGAGGGCCTGCACGTTCTCACTCAACTGCAGATGCAGCGCGGCCAGGTCGAGCAGCCATTGCTGCTGGTCGGGCGCGACGAGCTCGGCGGCGGCGGAGGGCGTGGGGGCGCGCAGGTCGGCGGCGAAGTCGGCGATGGTGAAGTCGGTTTCGTGGCCGACGCCGCTGACGACCGGGATGGGGCAGGCGGCGATGGCGCGGGCCACGCGCTCGTCGTTGAAGCACCACAGGTCTTCGAGCGCGCCGCCGCCGCGCGCCACAATGATTACATCGGGCTGGGTGGCGGCGCAGGCGTGCAGGGCGGCCACGATTTGCGGCGGGGCGTCTTGGCCCTGCACGGGGGTGGGGGCCAGCACGACTTCGGCCAACGGCCAACGCCGGCGCAGGATGTTGAGGATGTCGCGCAGGGCGGCTCCGGCGGGCGAGGTGACGACGCCGATGCGGCGCGGCGGGCGGCTGGGCAGCGGGCGTTTGCGCTCGGGAGCGAATAGGCCCTCGGCTTCAAGCTGGGTTTTGAGGCGCACAAACTCGCGGTAGAGCACGCCCTCACCGGCGGGCTGGAGCGAGGCCACGTCGAGTTGAAATTGGCCGCGGACTTCGTAGAGGGTGACGTTGCCGACGGCCACCACGGCGTCACCGTCGCGCGGCAGGAACGACTGACGCTCGGCGCGGGTGCGCCAGAGCACGCAGTTGATTTGGGCG
>JBBRZY010000292.1:0-6400 GCA_038252885.1 Anaerolineales bacterium
GAATTTCTCCGCCAGGATCGTGCCGATCGCCGCGACGGCGGCGGCCATGCCCTCGGCCGGGCGGCCCGCCTTCACCTCGACGACGAGCGCAGCCTGCGCGCCGCTATGACCGGCGTCGATACCGTCATCCACCTGGTCGGCGCCGAATGGCGCGGCCCCGAAGCCGACATGCTCGTGGTGGACGCCGGCGGCACGCGCAACATCGCCACCGCCGCCGCCCAGGCCGGCGTGGGCCGCCTGATCTATCTCTCGCACCTCGGAGCCGACCGCGCCTCCGGCTACCCGGTGCTCAAGGCCAAGGGTATCGCCGAAGAGTTCATCCGCCAGAGCGGCGTGCCCTACACCATCCTGCGCTCGGCCATGCTCTTTGGGCCCGACGACATGTTCGTCAACGTGCTGGCGGCGCTGCTCAAGCTCGGCCCCGGCTTCTTCCTGCTCCCCGGCGACGGCCGCACCGCCCTCCAGCCGCTGTGGGTCGAAGACCTGGCCACCTGCATCGAATGGAGCCTGGCCGAGAACAGCCTGCTCAACCAAACCGTTTCTTTGGGCGGCCCAGAGTTCGTGCCCTTCCGCGACATGGTCGAGATCGTCAAGGAAGTGCTCGGCGTCCACCGCCTGATCCTGCCCGTCCGGCCGGTCTACCTGCGCGGCCTGGCCTGGTTCATGGAGCAACTCTTGCCGCGCTCACCCATCACCACCCGCTGGCTCGACTACCTGGCCATCAGCCGCACCTGCGAGCTCACCAGCGTCACGCGCCACTTCGGCCTCAAGCCCGCTCGCTTCTCGCCGGCCACGCTCGGCTACCTGCGCGACAAGCGCTGGTTGCCCGAGCTGCGCCGCTTTGTGTTTGGCACCTAGACCATGTCGGCTCAACCCATCATCACCATCCGCCCCCTGACCGAGATCGACGAGTTCCACGCCGCCGAAGCCATCCAGCGCGCCGTCTGGCCCGGCACCGACCTGGAAGTCGTCCCCCTGCACCTGCTCACCACCTTCGCCCACAACGGCGGGCTGGTGCTGGGCGCCTTCCACGGCAGCCGCATGGTCGGCTTCTTGCTGGGCTTTCTCGGCACCGACGAGACCCAGCCCAGCCGCCCAGCGCTGGCCCGGCTCAAGCACTGCTCGCACATGCTGGCCGTGCTGCCCGAGTATCGCGGCCAACACATCGGCTACCAACTCAAGCTCACCCAGCGCGACTACGTCAACGTCCAAGGCGTGCGCCTCATCACCTGGACCTACGACCCGCTCGAGTCGCGCAACGCGCACCTCAACATTGCCCAGCTCGGCGCGGTCTGCAACACCTACAAGCGCGAAGTCTATGGCCACATGCAGGACGGCCTCAATCACGGCCTGCCTTCCGACCGCTTCCAGGTAGATTGGTGGATCACCTCGCCGCGCGCCAAGGAGCGCATGTTCGGCCAGCGCGCGCCCGTGGAGCTCAGCACCTTCACCGCGGCCGGCGCGCCGGTGCTCAATCCCACCGTGCTCGGCCCCGACGGCCTACCACGCCCGACCGCCAACGCCGCCACCCCGGCCGGCACGCTGGCGCTGCTGGAGATCCCGGCCGACTTTCAGGCCATCAAGGCCCGCGATCTGGCCCTGGCCGCCGACTGGCGTCAGCATACCCGCGACCTGTTCGAGAGCGCCTTCACCAACGGCTACCTCGTCACCGATTTCTTTCATGAGCCGCTCGACGGCCGCCAGCGCTCTTTCTACGCCCTCTCCGGCGGCGGCGGCCCGCGCCTCGAGTTCACCGACAACTAACATGAAAATTGACTCCGTCACGCTCTTTCACATCAAGCTCCCCTACGTCTCGCCCTTCCAAACCTCGCGCTGGACCGAATACGACCGCGAATGCGTCCTCGTGCGCCTGCGCGCCGGCGGCCTCACCGCCTGGGGCGAGTGCGTTGCTGGCCAGAACGTCGGCTACTCCTACGAGACCACCAAGACCAACTGGCACATTCTCGAAGACTTCATCGTCCCGGCCGTGCTCGCCGCCGATCTGGCCGACATCCCCGCCTATCGCGCCGCCATCGACTTCATCAGCGGCCACAACATGGCCAAGGCCGGCATGGAGCTGGCCCTGTGGGACCTCTTCGCCCAGGCGGCCGGCGTCTCGCTCCAGACCATGCTGGGCGGGCAGGGCGATCGGGTGAAGGTGGGCGTGTCCGTGGGGATTCAGTCCAGCCCGGCCAAGCTGGTCGACGTGGTGGCCGCCTATCGCGCGCAGGGCTATGCCCGCGTCAAGCTCAAGATCAAGCCCGGCCGCGACGTAGGCGACACCGCTGCCGTGCGCCAGTCCAACCCCGACCTACTGCTCCAGGTGGATGGCAACTCGGTCTACCGCCTCAGCGACGCCGACCACCTGGCCGAGCTAGACGCCTACGACCTGCTCCTCATCGAGCAGCCGCTAGCCCAAGACGACATCATCGACCACGCCAAGCTCCAGCCGCGCCTCAAGACCGCCGTCTGCCTGGACGAGAGCATCCACTCGGTCGACCACGCGCGCTGGGCGCTGGAACTGGCCGCCTGCCGCATCATCAACATCAAGCCCGGTCGCGTCGGCGGCCTGCACGAGGCCCTCCGCATCCACGACTATTGCCGTGAGCGCAACGTGCCCGTGTGGATGGGCGGGATGCTCGAGACCGGCATTGGCCGCGCCGGCAACGTGGCCCTGGCCTCGCTGCCCGGCTTCACGCTCCCCGGCGACATCTCCGCCTCGGCCCGCTACTTCCCCGAAGACGTGGTCGACCCGCCCTTCGTGCTCAACCCCGACAGCACGCTCTCTGTGCCCACCGGCCCTGGCCTCGGCGTCAACGTCCGCGAAGACACCATCTCCCGCCTGACGCTGCGGCAGCAAACCTACGACCCGGTGTAGGCTAACTGCTACTTGCCTGACAGGCTCGTCCGTTCGCTTGGCGACACGGGCGGCGTAGGCGGCACCGGGGCGATCTTGCGCGCTGCCGCCTTAATCACCTCTCCTTGCAACGCCGGGTTGAGGTTGAACGAGAACCGCCGCAGGTCGAGCACGTGGCGGACTGTGATGGCCGGATCAGCCGTGATGAAGCTGCGAAAGAGCTCTGGGTCGGCGTCAAGTACCACGAATGACTGTGCTTCCTTAGCCTGAACCTCGGCCTGGACGCACGCGTAGACTGCGCTCAGGTCGCTATCGACCGTCAGCTTGGCCTGCACGTTCTGCTCAAAGTCTTCGACCGCCTGCAGCATCCAGGCCGTCCGGAACGGCCACTGTTCGCTCAGCACAACCCACTTGATCATTTGCGCCCGCTGCGCTCGCGTCGTCTTGCCCACCAGCATCCGCACGATCCGGTAGATGTTGACGATGCGCTTCACCCGTCGCGGGTTGCTGGTCAGGTGGCTGGATTGGGCCAGGACCGCGAACACCGCCCGTTCGTCGTCGCTAAACGCGACCTCCGCGGCTGGGGGGGGCACGGCCGCTGGCGGCGGTGGGGGCGGCGGCGTCGGAATCTCCTCGCTGCTCGCGAGCGTTTGCACTGTTGGGCGCGCGTCGATGGTAATTTGAGCCGGCAGTTCGCGAAGATTGGTACCATCCTTGTTCATCACCAAAAGCTTTACGTCCGGTTCGCCTGTGCCCTTGGCTGACGACCTGTCTTGTTTGACCTTTTCCTCGTAGGCGGCAAGCGATAACTTGCGCTGCTTCTCCTCCTCCGCCGCCTTGCGCGCCCCCGCGCTCTGCCACAGTAACGACTCAACAAACTTGACCAGTGCCGCGCTGTCCGCCGCCGGGATGCGGAACGGGATTTGCACGATCTTGTCGAGGTACTCGTAGCCGCTGATGCCGGCTTCGGTCAGCACCTTGCCGTACCGCTCCTCCACCGCCTTAACCACGATGCGCGCGTCGATCCCTAGCACCACCACAAACGGCATGCCGTCCTCGTCGGCCAGCAGCAGCATGATGGCTTCCAGCACCTCCACCGCCTTGTTCGGCGGGCAGCGGTCGAGGTCGTCAATGAAGATCACCAGCCGAGTGGGCGCGCCCTTCGCCCGCCCTTGTTCCAGCAGCTGCCGGATGGTCTTGATCTCGCCCTTGATATCGGCCATAAAGCCGATCTTGTCACGAAAGTCGCGCCGCGACGCCAGCGCCGCCAATTGCTCGGCCCGTTGCAACACCAAGCTAGAAGTCAGGCCGCGCAGCGCGTTGAACAGCGCTACTACAGCGGCGATCACGGCCCCCAGCGCCGTCAAGCCCACCAGTCCGCTCACTGTTGTGCCCAGTGTCGTCACACCAACCAGTACCTCGGATAAATTGAACAGCAGGCTCAACAGCACAGCCAGCAGCCCAAATGTGGCGAGTTGCCAGATGTTCTTGCGCACCGCCGCCCGCGCGTTGCGGTTGAACCGGAACGCCGCCGCGCGCCGCAGCCCCAGGTACTTCTCCACCTCGTCGTACAGGTGCGTGATCAGCCCGGCCCACAAGTTCTCGCTGCCCGAGTACACCCAGGCGTTGAACTCCACGATGTGAAAATCAATCTTGGCCGTCGTCTTGTCGGCTTGCTTGGGCCGCAGTCCGCTCCACCCGCGCTTCAACCGCTGTCCCCATGTCAGCGGCGGCACGGCCACCAACGCAGCCGGCGTGGCCCCGGCCTCGGTCTTCAAGTAAAGTTGGATACGCTGCATCAAATACGACTTGCCCGATCCCCACGCGCCGTAGATGCCGATGGTCAACGGCGTCTTGGTATCGGGGTTCTTTAGGACGCTGGCAAACGCTTTGGCGTAGTCGTCGTAGTTCAACTCGTCGTCGCCGCCCAGCCGGTCATTGCCGAAGGACAGGATGTAACGGGCGTCAATCTCGGGCGGCGGCGCGGCCGGCACTGGCGTCGCCGGTGCCTGTAGTCCCTCGGTAGCCGTGGCTTGCGGTGTCTCGTCCGGCGTCTCACCCGCCTGCTGTTGTGGCGTCTCCGTCGCGTCTGTCTGTTCCTGCGCCCGCCATTCACCGATCAGCTGCGGGATGGCCGTTGCCGCGCCGCTCTCGTCGCGCCAGGTTTCGGATTCAAACTCAGTTGGGGACGATAGAACGAATGAAAATGCCGCTCCGATGCCCGGTTCATTGCGGAGCCGCTTGTAGTATTCAACATACTGCCGCCCCTTGGCCGCCTTATCATCGTCCCCTGCTAAGTTGCCAAACTCAGTGATGAAAAGCAGCTTGTCCGGATACTGCTGTTGATATTCGTGGTAGCTTGCGCCCGCCGCTTCCGAATCCATCTCTTCTGTCGTTCTCCAGTAGAGGTGCAAACCCACCCAATCCGCTTCGCGTACGGCTTCGTCTGCTTCAGTCAGAAACCCTAGGTTGGCTTGTCGTTGTTCGACAATACCCATGCCCGGAAGCATGCCTGGCAAGCCAATTTGGGCCTCCGGGTAAAACGACTTCAGTTGGTTCCTGACTTGCATGAACCAGGTCGCAAACTCTTGAGCAAATGTCCAAGTGCGGCTGAAGCCTCTTCGGTCAAGATTGGGCTCGTTGTGGACTTCGAAGTATCGCACCCCGCGCTCATAGAAGTGACGCATATCTTGTACTACCTGGCCTACGAATACTTCGGCGCTTAAGAGCTGTTTAGGCAATGTATTGACCAGCCGCACCATAATGAACATTCCGGGGTAAGTCGTGAGCAGTCGGTCCACATCTTCCGGTCGCGCCGTGGACATCAGCTTCACGGCCTCGACGCGGGCTGTATGAATGGCCGCAAAGTCGGCCTCCTGCAGTGGCCCGTCGGCGCGTCCGTGTACGCCTACCAGGCACCTGCCGTACGGCCAGGCAGTGGTGGCCATCAGCGAGTCGCTATGCACTGCCGTCGGTACCGCCATTGGGATTTGCAAGCCTTCTGCCTGCTTGACCTGTTGGGCGGGAGCCATCGCCGGCCTGGGTCGGATTCTTCCAGACGATATATCGTCGCCGCCCACGATTGATGCCTCAGTCAGATCGTTGATCGTCGGCGCTCGTGTAGTTCTCGAAGCGGAAATTTTGTTCTGTGCGGGCGGACTGGTTCCGGAGGAAACCGGAGTAACAGATGTCGCGTGCGACTGAAAAAGACCGTCATCATCGTCAAAGATGACTTCATCGCCTCCGGCCAGAAAAGTCCGGGTGGTATTGGCTACAAACCATTTGAAACTTCGGCTATTGGCGTCTTCGCCTTCGTTAATGCCCCCAAGGACGAACCGGTCATTCTTCTGCCTTTCGCCGAACATTTGACGAAAGTGTTGTGCAATTGAGCTAGAACTAGTCAATAGACTCTATCGAAAATAAGCGGATGAGTTACGATGTCGTCCGGCCCGGCGCGAGACACGCAGATTGTGCAAGCCACACGCAATGGCGATCACCACATCGGATAATCCATCGGCGGTGTTGCGGAAAGTGTCCTTGGCA
>JBBRZY010000293.1:0-6367 GCA_038252885.1 Anaerolineales bacterium
CTGGAGCAGGTGGTCGAAATCATTGCGCGCGGCCGCACCGAGCGCCACACGGTCAGCCTGCCCGAACCGCTCAAGACGCGCCATTGGGACTCGATCATGGCGGTCATGGAGCGGCTTAATGAAAAGTTGGCGTGGCCGACGATTGGTTGGAAAATAGGCGCCGCGGCCGAAGACATCCGGCGGGCCGAGGGCGTCCCCGCGCCGGCGCCCGGCCGCCTTAATCGGAACGGCGTCTACGCCAGCCCGGCCCACCTGCCCGCCAGCCTCTTCATTAATTATCGCTGCTCCGAATGTGAGTTCGCCTTCCGGATGGCCACCGACCTGCCCCCCCGCGCCGCGCCCTACGCCGAAACCGAAGTGGCCGAGGCGGTGGAAGCCCTGCTGCCCGCCTTGGAAATCGGCGACACCGTTTTCGACGATTGGTACGGCGCCAGCGGCTACCAGGGCTCGTCCATGGACAATGGCGGCGCCGCCGCGTTTGTCTACGGCGCGCCGCTCTACGACTGGCGTCACTTCGATCTGCCCAATGCCCGCATCGACCTGTCCCTTAACGGCACCTACATCAAGTCGGGGTATGGACGGGCCGCCATGGGCCACCCGCTCACGTCGCTCACCTGGATGGTCAACTGGCTGCGCGCGCGCGGCCAGAGTCTGCGGGCCGGCGAATACGTGAGCACCGGCACCTGCACCGGACATTTCTTCGCGGCCCCCGGCGACCGCCTGGACGTGGACTTTGGTCCGCTGGGGACGGTCGTGGCCGTTTATGAGTGACGCCGAGGCAATGTCTGTAAGACAGCCCTGCGCACCGTACGAGCGGTTCTCACACAGCGGCGCCGCGCTTGGTCTTTCTGAATTCCGACCTCTGACCTCTTTGGCGGGTTGCGAAATGAATTACGCCGGTCGGTTATTAGCGAGCGCTGGGCGTGCAATCGAACGCCCATCCGGCGCAGTTTGCGACGGTTCTGGTGACCGCCACCCACAGAGCGGCGTACCTCACGCTGACCCCCGAACGCCGGTGAGCGTTTAGGTGCCCCTGGTCAAATCAAATTTGACCCTCGCCCTGGCTAACAGCGAGCGCGAACCGCCGCGCAGCGAAAATGTCGATGGAGGCGGTTAGTGACAGTCGCTGGCGGCGGCGTAGGCAGCGTACAGCGCCGTTTTGATAGGCTCGCTGCGCGGCGGTCATAGAGCCCACCGCCCGAGACGCGCGGATCATAGCTGGCCGCGAGCGCTGGCACCCGCTTACAGTTGGTGTGGCCCGCGCCGGGGAATGGGTGGGCCAACCGCGTGAGCCGGCGGACCGCCGCCGGCCAGTGGCAGCGTCATAAATTGCCGCCCCCGGCCAAGCCACTGGTCAGGGGCGATTTTGCGTCTTATTCGAGCGTTATCCTGATGGATTGATGGCATACAGGCGGGGGCTTTGGCCGCCGCCGGCCAGCGCGGTGCGAAGGCCGGCGACACCGCGCTGGCCCGGCCTCTAGCATTTCCGCGGGGCACAGTGCGCCGCTTGCCGACTGCGTAGGGCGCGAACGCGCTGGGAAGACTCCGCCTTCCAGCGTTCGGTGGGCGGCCCGCAGGCGGCGGGGTCAGCGAATCGGCGCAGGTCAACGTGGCCGGGCGGGCAAACGAGCGCCAGGTCGGCCTCGCTCGCGTATTGACCAGGCGCCCGGGCAGAGCGCCGCCGCGGGCCAAGTCGAGCGCACCGCCGCCATCAGTCGCGCTGCAAAACCAACCGCCCGTCGGTGCCGCGCACCGCCACCCGCCCGTTCCTGGACGGCCCGGCCCCGGCGCAGTGGTAGCCTTCGAGCGTCAACTCGGCCGCAAACCCCGGCAAGCGCGTCGTGAGCGTGAGTTGGTCGCCCGCGTCCTGGACGGCGGTAACTTCGGCCGTGAGGTAGTGCACGGTGACGGCTGGGTTGACGCGCCAGTCGAGCGGCAGTATCTGTCCGCGGCGGGCCGGCAGGTGGATCGCGTGGCCGCCGAACAAAACCTGGCCGGCCAGCGTGACAGTCGGGTCGACCGGATCGTCCAAGTAATTGGCGAGGAACAAGAAGCTGCCCTGGTCGCCGCGGCTAAGGCGCGCATCGGCCCACGGGCTCAGCGTCAGCAGGCGCGGGCAATCCATGCGCTGCGCCATCTGCTCCACCACATCGAGGTCGGTCAGGGTGTTGGCCGGCACCGACGCGCCGAACACGAGCGCGCGGCCCCGGCCCAGCCGCTGCTCAAAGCCAACCGTTGCGCCGGCGCGCGTGGCGATCACCTCGGTAAAGGCGCCGGTGTAGGTTTCGACAAACTGGGCCGGGAGGTCAACGTGCCCCAGCGCGTCGATGTACGTGCGCGTAAACGGCGCGTCACTGGCAATGGCTTGGATGCCGAGCGCGTCACTCAAGATCAGGCAGGCGGTGTGATCGGCCGCCTCCGTGCACATGCGCCCGGCCACGATCAGCCGGCCGCCGCCGCGCACGTAATCCACCAACTTTTGCTGGGTCGCCGCCGGGCAAGTCTTCTCCAGCATCACCCACAGCACCGGCGGGCGCGCGGCCTGCAGGTTGGCCCGGCCGAGCTCCAGCGCGTCAAACGGGCGGTGGGTCAGGGCCAGCCCCTTGGCCAGCATGTCGAAGAGAATCTCCTCACGTTGGTGGGTGATAATGCGCGTGGCCGGCTGGGTGAGGGCGTTATTGACCTCGGTCATGAAGTCGTCGAGCTGAAAGCCAATGGTGGTGGCGATAACGGGCTGGGCGGTAATCAGGGCCCGCCCGTAGGCGGCCAAAACGCTGGATAGCTGGCCATAGCGCGGGTAGTGGCTGCGCAGCGTGCCATCGACGCGCACGGGGTGGCCCCAATCGTGGCGCTTGGTCGGGCTGACCAGCGGGTGGTTCTCGCCGTCGAAGAACAGGTAGTGATTGATGGCACGCATGCCGCCCGAGAGACACAGCCGGGCGTGCAGGTCAAACAGCGACGATTGGCCGGTGCTGAAGTCGCCGTTGCCGCCGGCCTGAAACTCAATCGAGAACAGCGCCTGCTCCGGGTTCTGCACGGCCTGGGTCTGCGCGTTGACCAGCAGCAGTTGGTGAAAAGTGCCCTCGCTGATCGCGCCGGGGTAGACGTCGGTGGCGCTGACCATCCCGTCCATTTCCATGACCTTGACCAGCTGCGAAATGCCAATGGCGAAGGTCTTGCCGCCGTTCATAAAGCCGTGGATGTTGACGACCGGCGGGACGGCCAGCCCGTTGGCCCGCGCTTCGTCGAGCAAGCAGGCGGTGTAGGCGCGCAGGTAGTCGCGGTAAAAGCGCCGGTAGTCTTCCGCCAGCGGCGCGCCATACGGCTCGGCCGGGTAGGCCAGGCCATCGCCCAGGAAGGCCGGCAGATCGGCGGCGGGGTAGCGCGCGGGCAACTGCGGGCCGTAAGTCTGGCGCAGGTAGGCCGCGAAATGCGCCAGCGTGTCGGGGTTGACATCGAACAGGTTACGCACCCACTGGAGCATGCCCATCTCGTTGTCGAGCTGGACCATGATAATGCTGCCGCCGTGGGTCACCTGCCGCGGCGTGAGCACCGCAAAGATGGCCCGATACCACTGCTTGACGCAGGCCAGGAAGTCGGGGTGCAGATAGCTGACGATGTCGCGAAACCCACCCACCTCGGTGTAGACGGCTTGCGGGTAGCGCTCGAACAACCAGGCCGGCAAGCCTTCATGGAGACTCTCGGCCATGATGTACGGCCCCGGCCGCGCGATGACGTACAGGCCCATGGCTTGGGCCAGGTCGATAAAACCGGCCAGGTCGCGCTGGGGGTGGCTGTGGCCGTCGAAATCCCACTCGCCCTGCTCCGACTCATGCCATAGCCAGGGCATGTAGGCCGCCACGGCGTTGAAGCCGGCCGCCAACAGCAGCCCCAGGCGATGCCGCCACTGGTCGCGCGGCGTGCGGAAGTAGTGAAACTCGCCGGCTTGGATTAATTGGGGTTCGCCATCCAGCCGAAACTGGCCGCCGGCCACCGTGAAGGTCGACATGGGGTGCCTCCGACGTGATGAAACAGGGCGGGTCAGGCGCCGGCCGGCCGCCGCGGCGCCAGCGTGGGCAGTTCGTTCAAAAAGCGGCGCACCAGATCGCCGTCGAACCCGTGGCGTTCGATGATGGCGCGGTAAAAGGCCGCGCTGGGCTTGGGCGTGCGCTCAAAGGTCTGCGGGTTCACCGCCACCAGGCCAAAGCGGGGCAAGTACGAGCCCCACTCATAGTTGTCCAGCAACGACCAGTAGAAGTAGCCGCGCACGTCCACGCCGCGGTCCATGGCCTCGCGCAGCGCCGACAAGGTCAGCGCCAGGTAAACAATGCGGAAGCGGTCGTCATCGGCCGCGCAGCCGTTCTCGGTGATGTAGACCGGCCGGTCGGTCAGCCGTTCCAGGTTGGCAATTAGTCCCTCGGGGTAAAACTCCTCCAGGTAGAAGTTCATCGGAATGAGCTTGAGCGATTTGTGCTGAAAGCGCGGCCCGTCAAGCCCAGCCAGCCGCGCATCGACCATGTGGCGGGTGTAATAGTTGACGGCCCAGAAGTCCATGCTGCCCTTCACATCCGGGTCGTGCTGGGCATCCAGGCCGGGGTACACCAGCTCACCTGTGCGGATGGCGTGAAAGCAGAACTCGTTGGTGACGAAATCGGCGAAGTCGGTCATGCGCCGATCGAGCGGGTCGTTGTAGCGGCGCGGAAACCAGTGGATGAAAGCATGGGCGCTGCTGACCGGCGCGGCCGAGTGGCGCTTGATGAGGTGATAGCCCCGCGCGTGGCAGCGCAGCATGTTGAACTTGTACAGCCCGGCCGGGGCGGTGACCGCCGGCGAGTAGCCGCCCCACAGGTTGAACTCGTTGATTACGTTCCAGCCGCTGACGTAGGCGCTGATCTGGGGCAGCAGGTATTCCAGATAGCGCTCAAAGTAACGCAGGTTAGCGGGCAGCCGAAAGCCGCCCAACTGCTCGAACCACTGCGGGTGCGTAAAATGGTGGAGCGTGACGAACGGCCGGATGCCCTTCTGCACCAGCCGTTCCAGCAGGTCGACGTAGTGCTTGACCGCCGCGCCGTCCCAGTGGCCGTCGGCCGGCTCAATCCGGCTCCACTCGATCGACAGGCGATAGGCCTGATGCCCGAGCGCGGCCACCAGCTCAACATCCTCGCGGTACCGGCGGTAGCTGTCGGCCGCCTTGCCCGAAGTGGCCCGGTATTTATGGTCCGGGTCGCCGTCCCAAAAGGAGGCCTGCTGCTCATCGAACCAGTTCTGCGAGTGAACGTTGTCGCCTTCGATTTGGTGTCCGGCCGTCGCGCTGCCCCAGAGAAAGTCGGGCGGAAAGGTGATGGCCGGCAAGCTAAAGACATCATACATAGCGGGTCTCCGAAGTGGGGTGAGCGCCCCGGCCGAGCAGCGCGCTCAGGCCGGCCGGTCGACCCGGCGCGAGGAGTCGCGCTGGATCAGCTGCGTCGCGATCCGAACGGGGACAAAGGCCTGGGCGTGCTCTAAGAACTCGATCAACTGCTTGGCCGCCGCAGCCCCCCACGCCTGGCGGGAGGCGCCGACCGTGGAGAGCGAGGGCTGCATAAAGCGGGCAATCTGAATGTCATCGAAGCCGACCACGGCGATGTCGGCGGGGGCGCGCAGCCCGGCCGCGCGCATGGCGCGCAGGTAGCCGATGGCCATCTGGTCGTTGGCGCAGAACACGGCCTCCGGCAGGTCGCCGCTGGCAAAGGTGGCCTGGGCCGCCTCGTAGCCCGATTGCTCGGTAAAGTTGCCCTGGTAGCAGGTCACCGGCACCGGCACTTGCTCGGCCGCCTGTAGGAAGGCCCGCCGGCGCTCCAGGTTGTCGAACGAATCCAACGCGCCGGACACAAAATCAATCCGGCGCGCGCCCTGCCCGTACAGGTGGTCGAAGACCTGCGTGGCGCCGTGCGTGTTATCCAGCAGCAAGGGCAGCACATAGTCCGCCTGAATGTCGCGGTCGAGCACGACGATCGGGAAGCTTTTGGAGGCCAGGCGGCTGAGCACGCCGGTCTCGACCTTCGAGTCGAACACGATCGCGCCATCGACCTGGCGGTGGGTGAGGATCTTGCGCTTGCCGCGGCTGTCGGGGCAGACCAGCAGCTCATAGCTGGTTTGCAAGGCCACCGCGTGGATGCCTTCGAGAATGTCCTCGTAGAACGAGCCGCCAAAGCGGCTGATGAAGACGCCAATCGTCTGCGTCTTAGGTTTCTTGAGGTTCCGGGCAAAGGCGTTGGGGTGGTAGTTCAGGGTCTCGGCCGCCGCCCCCAACCCCAGGCGGGTGTAGGGGCGGAGGGTGCCCATTGCGTTTAGAGAGTAGTAAGCAGCGGTGACACAAACCCTGGCC
>JBBRZY010000294.1:0-6358 GCA_038252885.1 Anaerolineales bacterium
GCCACTAAGCCCACCCGTCGCCGCCGCACGGCCGGCGACGATTCGGGCGAATAGCCGCCCTGCTCGTTAGCGCGGCCCAGGTCCCGCAGTCACTCGCGGGCCTGGGCCGCTTTAGTTTCCGACCATGTTCATTCGCACCGGGCAACTCGATCAGGACTATGCGACCGTGCTGGCCCTGTGGCACGCCGCCGCGCCGGGCGTGCACGTCGGCCGCTCAGACACGCCCGAGGCCCTGCGCTTCAAGCTGACGCGCGACCCCGAGTTGTTCTTGGTGGCCGAAGACGCCGGCCGGTTGGTGGGTGTGGTGCTGGGCGGATTTGACGGCCGGCGTGGGCTGGTGTATCACCTCGCCGTGGACGCTGCCGTGCGCGGGCAGGGCGTTGGCTCGGCGCTAATGTCAGAGTTGGAAAACCGCCTGCGCGGGCTGGGCTGTGTCAAATGTTATTTGCTGGTAGTGCCCGAGAACGCGGCCGTGCTGGCCTGGTACGCGCGCCGCGGCTGGAACGTCATGGCCGTGCATACGCTCGGCAAAGAACTCGACTAGAATTACCAACCTTCACCCTTGGCCGTCCAGGAAACCGATCCCATGCGCGTTGGCATTCTGACCGTCTCTGATCGCTCCTCGCGCGGCGAGCGCCCCGACGCCTCCGGCCCGGTCATCCGCGCCTTCGCGGTCGACCAATTGGCGGCCGAGGTGGCGCGCGCGGCCATCGTGCCCGACGAGGCCGCTGCCATCAGCGCCGCGCTCGTGGCCTGGTGCGATACCGACGACCTGGATATCGTCTTTACCACCGGCGGCACCGGCTTCGCCCCGCGTGACGTCACGCCGGAGGCCACCCGCGCCGTGCTCACGCGCGAGGCCCCCGGCCTGGCCGAGGCCATGCGCGCCGCCTCGCTCGCTATCACCCCCCACGCCATGCTCTCGCGCGCCGTCTGCGGCCTGCGCGGGCGCACCCTGATCGTTAATTTGCCCGGCAGTCCCAAGGCCGTGCGCGAGAACCTCGCCACGCTGGCCCCGGTGCTGCCCCACGCCGTGCAATTGCTGCGCGATGACCCCGACGCTGAGGCCGGGCATCGCCCGGCCTGACGCCCCGAGGTCTCCATGAAACTGACCTACTGGCAGAAGCTGCTCTACTCAGCCGGCTCGCTCGGGGCCGCCCTGTCGTATTACGCCTTCGGCACCTACATTCAGTTTCTATATATCGACCGGCTGGGCCTTAAGGCTGCGTTGGTCGGCGGCGGCTGGGCGGTCTATGGCATTTGGAACGCCATCAACGATCCGCTGGCCGGCTACTGGTCTGACCATACTCGCACGCGCTTCGGCCGCCGCAAGCCGTGGATCGCCGCCAGCTTCATCCCCGTCGGCTTGCTGTTCTACTTGCTGTGGGTGCCGCCCTCGCCGCTGCTGGTGCCCGGCCAGCAGATTCCGCTGTTCGTCTACTTCATGGCCATCGTGCTGGTCTTCGACCTGGCCTGGACCATCGTGGTGATGAACTGGACCTCGCTCTTCCCTGAGCTGGTCACCGAAGAGCGCGAGCGCGCCACGGTCTCTGGCTGGCGGCAGTTCTTCTCGATCATCGGCCTGTTGATCGGTGTCGCGCTGCCGCCCATCGTGGCCGGGTCCGACTGGAGCGGGCGCGGCAACATGGCGCTGGTGTTTGGCGTCATCACCAGCCTGGCTTTCGGCGCTACGCTGATCGGCGCGCGTGAGCGGCCGCTTTCCAAAGCGCCGCAGCCGGCCTTCCTGCCGTCGATCAAGAACACCTTTACCAGCCTCTCGTTTCGCTGGTTCCTGGGGGCCAGCCTGCTCAAGGAGTTCATCTTCGGCATGTTGGCCGCCACCATCCCGTTTTGGGCCAAGTACGTGCTGCTGGTGCAAACACCCGTGCGGGTCGGCGGGGTCACGCTCACGGTCGAGCTGCAAAACTCGCTCATCTTGGGGATGGCCTTCATCATGGCGCTGCCCGGCCTGCCGATCTGGACGGCCATCGCCAAGCGCGTGGGCGGCCGGCGCGGCTGGCAGTTGGCGCAGATCACCTTTGCGCTCTCGATGCTGTTCCTGTTCCTGGCGCAGAACTTCTGGCAGGGCCTGGCCGCCACTTCGCTCACCGGCCTGAGTCTGGCCGGCTTGTTAGTCTTCCCCGACTTACTGATCGCCGACATCATTGACGAGGATGAGCTCGTCAGCCGCGTCCGGCGCGAGGGCATGTTCTTCGGCGTCAATGGCTTCATCATCCGCTTCGCCTTCACGCTGCAAGGGTTGATCGTCGGGGCGGTGTTTGCCGTCTCGGGCTATATCTCGTCCAGCGGCGGCGAACTCTACCCCGTGCAGCCGCCGCCGGCCGTGTTCGGCATCCGCGCCATGACAGCCTTAGCGCCGCTGGTGGCCTCGCTGCTGGCGGTCGTCGTCCTGCAGCGCTATCCGCTGCATGGGCCGAAGCTGACCGCCCTGCAACAATCCATCGCCCAGTTGCGCCAGACCGAAGCCGCCGCTGTGCCTGTGGCCGGCGCGGCCGCGTGATTCAGCGCGCGCGCCGGCCCGACGCGCTGGCCCTGGTAGGGTTGGCGCTGCTGACCGTCGTTTTCTTCTGGCCAGTCACCACCGGCCAAGGCTGGCTTCCGCGCGGCGGTGGCGACCTCGTCTCTTTCTTGTGGCCCACCTACTCCTATGCCGCCCAGGCGCTGCACAGCGGGCGCCTGCCGTTGTGGAACCACAGTCTCTATTCCGGCGCGCCGCTCGTCGCCGACAACCAATCTGGCCTGTTCTACCCCATCAACTTGGTGGTCTTTTTGCTCTGGCCGGGGCTGCCCTATCTGGCGCTCGAAGCCCTGGTGATCTTTCACGTCTGGCTGGCGGGCGCAGGCATGTACCTGCTGCTGCGCGCGCTGCTGGCCGAGCGACAGCCCGCGCCGCCGCTAAATTGGGCCAGGGCGGGGGCCTTCGCGGCGGGCGTGGCCTTTATGTTCTCGGACGTGTTTGTCACGCACATCGGCAACCTCAACATCCTGGCCGTTTCGGCCTGGCTGCCGCTGGCGCTGCTGGCCCTGCATCGCGGACTCAGTCGCCGCTCGGCCGGCTGGTGCGCGGCAGCCGGTGTGGTCTTCGGTGTGGCCGCGCTCGCCGGCCATGCGCAGATGACGCTCATCGTCGCGGCGGCGCTGGGCTTGTTTGCGCTCTGGCGCATCGGCGCGCAACTCGCCCACCCGGCCGACCGGGTGCGGGCCACAGCCAGGTTAGTTGGCCTGACCGCACTGGTGTTCGGCGTGGCGTTCGGCGTGGCCGCCCTCAGCCTGGTGCCGGCGCTCGAGCTCACGCGCTACACGCTCCGCGCCCGCCTCGACTACGCGGCGGCGGCGGAGTACTCGCTTCCCCGACAAGGGCTGGCCGGCCTGATCTCGCCGCTGATCTTCGGGCGCGGGGCCGACGCCGCCTGGGGGGCCTGGCCGCGTGTGGAGCTAGGCTACGCCGGGCTGGTGACGCTCTTCCTGGCCGGCCTCGCGCCCTGGCGTGGGCGCGCCGGCTGGCCGCGCTTCCTGGCCGCGCTGGGCTTGTTCGGCTTGCTCGTGGCACTCGGCGAGCACACGCCGATCCATCGTCTTCTGTATCAGTTCGTCCCCGGCTTTGCCAGCCTGCGCGTGCCGGCCCGCTTCATCCTGCTGACCGATTTTGGGTTGGCTGGGTTGGCGGGCTACGGTCTGGCGCGCCTGCCGCAGCTTGCGCCGCGCCGGATTGCATGGTCGGCCGTGGCCCTGGCCGTCGGCGGCGGAGCCGTGGCTCTGGCCGGCTGGCTCGGCACGCCCGACCACGCGCCCCATCAGCCCGCACTATTGCTCGGCCTCGGCGTGGCGGCGGTGCTGCTGGTGGCGGCCGTGCTGCTGGCCCGCGCCCGCCGCTGGCGCTATGCGCCCGTGCTGCTGGCCGCGCTGGTCGCCGCCGACGTTATTGGCCTCGGCGCGGGCGTGGAGGTCGAGCGCGCCGACCCGACGCAGGGCTTTGACCATCCGGCCGTCGTCGCTTTCCTGCAAGCGCAGCCCGGCCCGCTGCGGATTGATAACGCTGCTGGCGCGTGGTCGCCGGACGCCGCCGCCCGCCTGGGGCTGGAGGACATTGGCGGCCTCTCGAACCCGTTGGCGCTGGCCGCCTACAGCACATACGCCGGGGCCGTCGGCGCGCGCGGCACGCCGCTCTACAACTTCCTCAACGCCCAATTTGTGTTGGCCGACAAGGGCGCACCGCCCGGCGACCCCAGCTTCGTGCCGGTCTTCAACGAAGACCCGACGCTCGATGTCTACCTGAACACACAGGCCCAGCCGCGCGTGCGCCTCGTCACCGAAGTGCAGGTCGTCACCACCGGCGAGGCCGCCTTTGGTTTACTCCACGCGCCCGGCTTCGACCCTGAGCGCACCGTCGTCCTCGACGCCACCTCCGCCAGCGTGCCGCCGCCCGCCGCCGGCCCGCCCAGCGCCGATGCGCCGACCCTGTTCTACACCGCCTACGCGCCCGAGGCCTACACCGTTGTGGCGCGCACCGCCGCCCCAGCCTACTTGGTCTTCAGCGAGGTCTGGTATCCTGGCTGGCGTGCCTGGGTAGATGGCGTTGAGACGCCGGTCTACCGCGCTGACTTCGCCTTCCGCGCCGTGTTCGTGCCGGTCGGGGAGCACACGATCACTATGCGCTTCGACCCGCCGGCCTGGCGCATTGGCCTGACCATCACCGGGCTTACGCTGCTGGCGCTGGCGGCCTGGGCGCTGCTGGCCTGGCGGCGAACCAGGTTAGCCCGAACGCGCTAGATGGGGACTGCGATGCCCAAGACAATTGTCATCACCGGCTGCTCCTCCGGCCTCGGCCGCGCCACGGCTCTGCACTTTGCTGCGCTCGGCTGGCAGGTCTTTGCCACTGTACGCAAAGAGGCCGATTTGACCGGCCTGCTGGTGGAGGCCATGGGCAAGGGCTGGGCCGACCGTTTGGTGCCAGTGTTGTGCGACATCACCCAGGCCGACGACGTGGCGCGGCTGGCGCGCGTGGTGGCCGACGCCACGCCCACGCTCGACGCGCTGCTGAACAACGCCGGCACCGGCCACCCCGGCCCGCTCGAAATTCTGCCCATCGCCGAGGTGCGCGCCCAACTAGAAGTTAACGTGCTGGCGCACCTGGCTGTCACCCAGGCGCTGTTGCCGCTGCTCAAGCCCGCCCACGGCACGCTCATCATGGTCAGCAGCATCGGCGGGCGCATCGTCTACCCGGTCAACGGCGCCTACCACATGAGCAAGTTCGCGCTGGAGGCCATGAGCGATGCCCTGCGCATTGAGCTGGCCCCCAGCGGCGTGCGCGTCGTCATCGTCGAGCCGGGCTCCAGCCCCACCCCCATCTGGGATACCAGCTTCCAGCGCGGCCTGTCGAACGCCGCGCTCCAGCAAGCCAAAGACTACGCCCCGCTCATAGCGGCCGTTCAGCGCCTCGCCCTGGCCGACGCCGCGCGTGGCTTTCCGCCTGAGCAGTTCGCGCGCCTGGTCGAGCGCATCGTCACCAGCCGCCGGCCGGCCGCGCGTTACACCCTCCCCTGGTTCGTCGGCCCGCTCATCTTCATCCGCGAGCACCTGCCCGACCGCCTGTGGGATTGGGGCGTCCGCCGCGTTCTCAAGTGGTAGTTGGAATCAAAAAGCGCGGATGAGCAAGCGCTCATCCGCGCTCACGCCACAGTTTTAGTGCAGCCCGAGTATATTCCGCGCAATCACCAGCCGCTGAATCTCGCTGGTGCCTTCGCCAATCGTCATCAGTCGCGCGTCGCGGTAGATGCGCTCAACCGGGAACTCGGCCGAGTAGCCGTAGCCGCCATGGATCTGAATGGCGTTGCGCGTCACCCGCTCGGCCATCTCGGTGGCGAACAGCTTGGCTTGCGACGCCGCCACGGTGTACGGCTTGCCCTGCTGCTTGAGCCAGGCCGCCCGGTACACTAGCAGCCGCGCCGCCTCGATCTCGGTGCTGGCATCGGCCAGCATGAATTGAATGGCCTGGTGTTGGGCCAGCGCCGCGCCGAAGGTCTGGCGCTCTTTGGCGTACTTCAAGCCCTCTTCGTAAGCCGCCTGCGCCAGCCCCACCGCCAGCGCGCCAATGCCCACCCGCCCGCCGTCGAGCACCGTGAGCGTCTGCGCCAGCCCCTTGCCGACCACCCCCACCACGTTCTCGCGCGGCACGCGCACTTCCTCATAGCTGACCGCGTGCGTGGGCGAGCCTTTCAGCCCCATCTTCTTCTCGGCCGGGCCGATGGTCAGCCCCGGCGTGTCGGTCGGCACCAGGATCAGGCTCAGCCGGTCGTTGTCCGTCCGGCACAGCGTGATGATGACCTCGGCAATGGAC
>JBBRZY010000295.1:0-6355 GCA_038252885.1 Anaerolineales bacterium
AGCGGACTGGCAAGCTCGCTTCTAATATTCAGTCAACTGACACGCTCCCGCGGCCACACCCCAATCAAGCCTCGGTAGCACTGGCACCAGCGTCAGAAACTTGTCACAAATCAGCGATCGGCGGCAGCCCGACATAGCGCGCCCGCGGTCGGATCATCTGCCCGAGCGCGTACTGCTCCAGCGCCTGCCCAATCCACCCGGCCGTGCGGCCCAGTGCAAACACGGCCAGCGGCGCGCCACGCGGCAACCCCATGGCCCGTGCCAGCACCACCAACGCAAAGTCAATCGTCGGCGGCTCGCCAATCAGGCGCTCGGCTTCGGCCGCCACGGCTTGCGCCACCACCACGGCCTTCGACCGGCGGTAGTTCGTCTGCGCCAGGTCTAGCAGCGCGCGGCCACGCGGGTCGCCGGCCGGTGGCGGGTAAAGGTGATGGCCGAAGCCGGGCAGCGCCTCGCCGCGTTTTAGCCGCTCGGCCAGCACGCGCCCGGCCTGCCCCGGTGTGCCGACCGCCTCCAGCAGGGCCTCGACCCGCGCCGTATGCCCGCCGTGCCGGCTGCCGCGCAGGGCGGCTAGCCCAGCCGTCACCACATCGTAGGGCGTCGCGCCGGCCGAGGCCACACAGCGCGCCGTGAAGGCCGACACGTTTAGCTCATGGTCGGCGCACAGGATCAGGGCGGCATCTAGCAGCCGCGCCGCACCGGGCTGCTGGGGAGACCAGTGCCGCGCCAGTCGCTCGGCCACCGTACCTGCGCCCGCCGCCGCCGGATAAACCGCCGCCGCCGCCAGCGTCCGCAGGATGCGCGCCCCACACTGGCGCACAGCCGCCGGCCGCAGATCGTAGGCGGGCAGATCGGCCTGGGCCGCCAGCGGCAGCACCACCTGAAACGCGCCCGCCGCCGACTGGTCGGCCCGGCTGTCTAAGGCCGCCGCCCAGGGGCGCAGGTCGGGCAGAGGGGCCGAGGTGTCAGCCGCTTCGCCCTCCCACAGCAGCGCCGCCACTTGCTCAAAGGTGTGGGTGGCCGCCAGCCGCACCACCGATTGCCCGCGATAGTAAAGCTGGCCGTTCTCGATCAGGGTCAGCGCCGACGCGAGCACCGGCTCGCCCCATTGCAGCGCCCCGGCGGCCGTGCGCGCCGCCGCGCGCCCCGGATTGCGGCGCTGCTCCTGGCGCGCCTTCAAGCGCTCCACGTCGTCACGCCGGTAGCGGCGGCTGCGCCGGCTGCCGCCCACCGCCTCCGAGCGCACCAACCCCCGGCTGACGTAGGCATACAGCGTCGGCACACTCACACCCAGCGCGGCGGCGGACTCTTTCGCAGACAAGAAATTTGGGCGGGCCATGGCATCCTCCGGCGATCATTATATATTGATTTACGAATCAATATTGACGCTCGATTGGCTACGGCGATATTATTCTTCTCGTCATCCAAAACTGAAAGGCCTATCGCTATGACTGTTACCCAGATCGCCCCACCCGCCCCCGCGCCCTTCGTCTCCGGCCTGGCCGGCGTGGTCGCCGCGCAGACCCGCCTGAGCAGGTGGATGGTGAGGCGGGGCAGTTGCTGCTGGCCGGCTACCCGGTCGAAGTGCTCGCTCCACGCGCGACGTTTGAAGAAGTGACCTACCTGCTGTGGCAGGGCGCGCTGCCGACCGCCGCGCAACTGGCAGACTTTGGGCAGCGCCTGGCCGCCCAGCGCGCGCTGCCAGCCGCGACGCTGCCACTGCTACGGGCCGCCGCCGAGGCTAAGTTGCCGGTGATGGACGCGCTGCGGATGGCGGCCGGCACGCTGAGCCTCGCGCCCGACAGCGCGGACCCCGCCCTAACGGTCAGCGGCCTCGGCCTGCTGGCGCGCTGCGCGACGATCGTGGCGGCCTATTGGCGGCTGGGCCAGGGCCAAGCGCCGGTGGCGCCGCGCGCCGACCTGGGCCATGCCGCCAACTATCTGTATATGCTCACCGGCACAGAGCCGTCGGGCGCGCGCGTGCGCGGGCTGGAGACTTACCTGAACACGGTGGTGGACCACGGGCTTAACGCCAGCACCTTCACTGCGCGGGTGATACTCTCCACCGGCTCTGATCTGGTTTCGGCGCTGGTCGGCGCGATTGGCGCGCTGAAGGGGCCGCTGCACGGCGGCGCGCCCGGCCCGGCGCTGGACATGGTGTTTGAGATTGGCGAAGCCAGCCGCGCCGAGGCGGTGCTGCGCGCCAAGCTCGACCGCAAGGAGCGGCTGATGGGCTTCGGCCACCGCGTCTACCGCGTGCGCGACCCGCGCGCCGATGTGCTGGCCGCCGCCGCTGAACGCTTTTTTGGCCACGACGGCGACCGCGCTCTGTATGACCTGGCGCGCGCGGTCGAGCGCACCGCGCTGGCGCTGTTAGCCGAACGCCACCCGGAACGACCATTGCAAACTAATGTGGAGTTCTACACCGCGCTGCTGCTGCACGGCCTGGACCTGCCCACCCAGTTGTTTAGCCCAACCTTCGCCGTCAGCCGCACGGCCGGCTGGATCGCGCACTGCATCGAGCACCAAGCCACCGGCCGCCTGATCCGCCCGCAGTCTGAGTACATTGGCCCGCGCGATCTGGCCTGGGTGCCCCTCACCCAGCGCGCCTAGCCGCGCCGCACGCAGACAACAAACCGGGCCAGTCAGGAAAACTGACTGGCCCGGCCCCTTTGTCGATTGTTTTCGGCCGACTGGCCTACGCCAGCGCTGGCACGGCTGGCCGCTCTTCATGGCGGAACTGCGTCTCGTATAGCCGCGCATACAGGCCATCGAGCGCCAGCAACTCAGCGTGCGTGCCGCGCTCGGCAATTTGGCCGCGATCAAACACCAAGATCTGGTCAGCCGCCAGGATGGTGCTCAAGCGGTGGGCGATGACGATGCTGGTGCGCTTGACCATCACGCGCTTGAGGGCGTCTTGAATCAACGCCTCGGACTCGCTGTCCAGGTGGCTGGTGGCTTCGTCTAGCACCAGCAGGCGCGGGTCTTTCAGGATCACGCGGGCCAACGCCAGCCGCTGGCGTTCGCCGCCGCTCAGCCGGTAGCCGCGCTCGCCCACCACCGTGTCGTAGCCGCGCGGCAGCCCGAGAATAAAGTCGTGAATGTTGGCGGCGCGGGCGGCGGCCTCGACCTCGGCCGGAGTGGCATCGAGCCGGGCGTACAGCAGGTTGGTGCGGATAGTGTCGTGAAACAGGTGGGTTTCCTGCGTCACCATGCCGATCTGGTTGGTCAACGAGTTCTGCGTGACGGTCTGCAGGTCGTGGCCGTCAATGAGGATACGCCCGCTAGTCGGGTCGTACAGCCGTGGGATCAAGTAGGTGAGCGTGGTCTTGCCCGCGCCGCTCGGCCCCACCAACGCCACCAGTTGGCCCGGCTTGACGGTAAAGCTCACGTGCTCCAGCGCATTGATGCGCGCCTGGCTCGGCCCCCCGCCGTTGCTGTCTGGCAGCACGGGCGCCGGCTCGGCCGGCCCACCGCGTTCAAGCGGCATCGCCGACATGACGTTGGCGGTGGTTTGGCCCGGCCGCTTAACTTCGGTCAACAGCTGATCGGTGCGCGTCTCGTACTTGAAGGTCACATCCTCAAACGTCAGCTCGCCGCGCGCCGTGCCCAGCACCACTGCATTGGGCTGATCGCGAATCTCCACCGGCAGGTCAATCACCTCGAACACGCGCTCGAAGCTGACCATGGAGGTAGCGAACTCAACCGGCGCGCTGGCCAGCCCTTGCAGCGAGCCATAGAGGGTGCCCAGGTAGGAGCCAAAGGCCACGATCGTGCCAACCGTGAACGCGCCCTGGATGACGAATAATCCGCCCAGGCCGTACACCAGGGCCATGCCGACCGCCGCCACCAGCCCCACCAGCACGAAGAAGATGGTCGAGCGCACGGCGCGGCTGACGCCCAGGTCGCGCACCTCAGCGGCCCGGTCTTCGAACCGATGCACTTCGGTTGGGCCGCGCCCAAACAGCTTGACCAGCAGCGCGCCGCCGACGTTGAGCGTCTCGCTCATCATGCCGTTCATTTGGGCGTTGGCTTCCATTTGGGCGCGGGTGATCTGGCGCAACTGGCCGCCCATGCGCCGCGCCGCCAAGGCGAACAGCGGCATGATGATGACCGCCGCAATGGTCAGGCGCCACTCCATACTCAACATCACCAGCAGCAGGGCGGCGGTCTGCACGACGCTGGTGACGATATTGACAATGGTGTTGCTGATGGCGTTCTGCGCGCCGACCACATCGTTGTTAAGCCGGCTCATCAACTCGCCGGACTTGGTGTTGGTATAGAAGCGCAGCGACATGGCCTGCAAGTGGCTGTAGAGCGCCACCCGCAGATCGTAGATGACGCCTTCGCCCACCACCGAATTGAGCCGGCGCTGCACTACGCTCAAGCCGCCATTCAGCGCCAGGAGGAACAGCAGCAGCAGCGCCAGCGTTAGCAGCCGGCCGTAGTCGGCCCTAGGCAGCGTGTTGTCAATCAGGTCGCGCATGATCAGGGGCGTTGACAGCCCCAGGGCCGTCGTCGCCAGGATGAGCAGCAACATGGCAACGATGCGCCAACGGTAGGGCCGCGCATACGCCAACACGCGGCGCAACAGCAGCCAAGTTACCTTGGGGTGCTCGTCGCTGCCGCGCACAAAGACCGCAAAATGCCCACCACCAGGAGTCAACAAATCAACCTACCTCTCGCCGGCAGCCGCTTGCCCCGGCCTCCGCATTATACAGTTTACGCCTTCGCCGTGAACCCTAGCCGTTCAGCGCGGGAGCACTTCAGTCGCGGGGGCCAAGCTGGAAAACGACTGGGGCGCCGTAACCGTCGAGACAGTTTCTCACCGCAATTGGAAGCTATGAGACTGCGTATCTGACCGAAGGAAATTTTCACCAGGGGTGGGTGGGCCAGCCCACCCACCCCTGGTGAAAATTTCCGGCTGGCCCAATGCGGCAGCGACCTGAAAGGGCGTGTAAACCCGCTGGCCGCAGAGATAGGACGCCTGTCTGACAGTCACCCCGGCGGCGTGCCTCGCCAGCGATTGCGCGGAATGATCCGACTTAACGCCTAGCGCTGGTGTCGACCGTCCTGAGGTCCCTGCCCTCAAACAGAATACACCCTTCAGCGCACCGCCATTCACTCTGGCCCGAAATACTCGGCCTGGATGGCCGCCGGGTCGCCGCCGGCCGCGGCATAGGCCACCCAGAAGTCCTCGCTGGTGGCGATTTGGCCGGTTTGCGATTCCAAATAGGCACGCAAGAAGGCCAGGAACTGCTCGTCGCCCAGCGCCGCGCGCATGGCCCGCAGCATCTGCGCCCCGCGCAAGTACACGGCGTCGACGTAGCCGCGAAAATTGCCGTGGGCGTAGACCGGGCTGTTCACGGCCCCCTGGGGCGCGAACCAGTCGATGCGAAACGCCCACCACCAACCGACCGCACTGGGATGATTGCGCTCGAGGAACAACAACTCGGAGTACGTCGCCAGCGCCTCGTCCAGCCACGGCGCGCCGGCCTGATCGTTGCCCACCAGGTTGTACCACCACTGGTGCGCGACCTCGTGCGCGCCGATGATGGTCACCAAGTTGCGCGGCGTGCCGTCGTACTCAGCGTAGTAGCCCGCGCCCACAAAGCTCAGGCCGGAGTACTCCATGCCATCGTAGAAGTCGCCCTCGACCTGCACAAAGGTAGTGTAGGGGTAGGGACCGTAGAGGGCCGAGAAGGTGTCGAGTGCCGCCGCCGCCGTGTGCAGCGCCGCCTGCCCGGCCGCCGCGTGCTCGGGCAGATAGACCGAAGTGACGGTCACGCCGCCAGCGGTCTGAAGCGTGGCCGTCTGCATGGCCGCGCTGACCACGTACGCGAGGAAGCGTCCACCCGCCAACGTGAAGCACCAAGCCGGCGCGCAGTCGCCGGGTGTGCCGCTGCCGGCCACGAACGCCGGTTGGCTAGCACCGGTCACGGCAATCTGCACCGCGTAGTCGGCCAGCGGCGTGGTGGCGTACTCACCCAGCGTCGCCGGTTGCGACGTCAGCCAGCCCGCGTTGACGTAGGGCGCGAGCGTGGGATACCAATCGCCCAGATTGAGTTGGCGCAGCGTCCAGCCGAGCGTGCCACGCCAACCCCACGCGCCGGGGTTCACTGGGGCAAGCCGCAGTTGGTAGGCGAACGCCACCGTCACCGGCGCGCCGACGGGCAGGCCGGACGGCAGCGGCACGCTCAGCCACACGCCCGCGAGGGTAGGTGTGACCGGCGTGGCGTTGACGGTGACCAACAGAGGTTCCGCCAACGTCGCCGCTTGTAAGGGGTTGAAGTTGAAGACCGCCTGGTGAGGATCAGGCGACACGAAGGTCACGCTGGCCGCCACTAATACCGTG
>JBBRZY010000296.1:0-6348 GCA_038252885.1 Anaerolineales bacterium
ATCCACAAAGTACAGCGCCAGAAAACCAAGCAGCAGGTCGAGCATAAAGTCCGAGAAGGTCAGCAGCGTCAGCCAACGCAGCACCTCGCGCCGCCGCATCGCCGCCCAGGCCAGCCGCAGCCCAGCCCACAGCCCGCCCACCAGGCCATGCTCCTCATCGTCCTCACTGACCACCCGCGGGGCGCGCAGTTGGGGCTGCCGCCACACCAAAAAGGTAAACAGCAGCGACACCGCGCCCAGCCCCAGAAACACACCGCGCCAGTTAACGCCCACCAGCGCCGCCGCGCCCAGCAGCAGCGGCCCGCCCACCACGCCGATCGAGCCGGCCAGCGTCCAGCGCGCCATCAGTTGCTCGTGCCGCGTCGGGTCCAGGTCCATCAGCGTGGCCTGCGACAGGCTCACGAACGCGCCCGAGGCCGGGTAGAACAGCAAAAAGCTCAGCATCAGCAGCACGAAGTTGGGCGACAGCCCGGTCAGGAAGGCCGCCAGTGCAAAGCATAGGCCGCCGCCCACCACCAGCACCCAGCGCTTCCAGGTGTCGGCCAAGATGCCCAGCACCGGCTCGATGACGCTGGCCAACAGGTTGGGCAGGCCCAGCAGCAAGCCGATTTGGATGTAGCTGAGGTTCAGGTCGGTGCGGATCAGCGGCCAGGCCGCCTCGCGCACGCCAAACACCAGCTCGTCGAGGAACTCCACCGCCAGCAGCACGCCCGCGAACACCACCGGGCCGCGCACAGCCCGCCGCCAGTCTAGCCGGCGTCGGGTGGGTGGAACAATTGGATTAGGGTTTTCAGGAATTAAAGCAGACACACGCCACCTCGTCAGGGATCGGATGAAAGTTGAACATCAAGAGCGATCCACACAAGGCGGCGGCGGGCGCGCGTATTGGGCGCGTAAGAACTAACGGGGGGGATGGAAGCGGTCGGCGATCGACATGCGGCGATTATAGCATGGGCCGATTAACGAAAAAAGCCCCGGCCGAGGCCGGAGCTTTGAATAGCAAACCACAGAGCTCAGGCGGCCGGTTCTTCCTTCTTGGATAAATCGACGACTTCAGCCGCTTGAGGACCCTTGGCCGAATCTTCGATAACGAACTCCACGCGTTGGCCTTCTTCGAGGTTGCGGTAGCCGTCCCCCGCGATGGCCGAGAAGTGAACAAACACATCCTTCTCGCCACTCTCAGGACTGATGAACCCGTAGCCCTTGACCCGGCTGAACCACTTGACAGTGCCCATAATGCGTGCGCTCATGTGCCTGGGGCCTCCTTCAACCCCATTGTGTAGAGCGAGGTCCCCGATTTACCCTGCCCCCAGACGCACCCCGCCGCCCGCTGCCAAACAAAAAACGCCAGGCCGACAAATTAGGGCTGGCGAATCAAGTTTAGGAGCGCAACACGCTGGGAGCAGACATGACGCAGAGCACGGACCTCAGAGTTTGCGGAGAATAGCATGCTTTGGCAGCCAAGTCAAACGCAAGCGAAAGGCAGAGAAAAAAGAAAGAGAAAGAGAAAAAGGGCTAGCCCGCCGCGTTGGCGACACCCGACGCGCGCTCAGGCGTGGCGACGCAGGACGACCGGCCCTCCCGAAACCCCCCTGGCCCACGCTACCTCCACTGCCACTTACCAGTTGGTGAACGACCCATCCGCGCGCTGCAGATGCGGCAGCTCGGTCAGCGCGAAGGTGTAACGCGCCAGCGCCGCGCGGTCCACTTCCAGGCCCAGGCCCGGCTTGTCCAGCGGGCGCAGCCGGCCGCCTTCTAAGATCGGCTGTCCGAGCAGCGCGTCGGCCATCGACTGGCCGGGGCGGTGCGGCAGCTCTTGCACGGCAAAGTTGGGCAGCGCCAGGTTGAAGTGCAGGCAGGCCGTGCCCGACACCACGCCCAGCGGGTTGTGCGTCACCACATCAATGTAGTGCGTCTCGCACCAGCCTGCGATCTTCTTGGCTTCGGTCAGGCCGCCGCACAGGCACAGGTCGGGCCGCGCGAAGTCAATCCACTCCTCCTCGATCAACTGGCGGAACTGCCACTTGGAGGTGAACTGCTCGCCCGCCGCCAGCGGCACCGTGGTGCGCCCGCGCAGCGTCTTAAACGAGTCTGGGTTCTCCGAGCGCAGCGGGTCCTCGATAAAGTAGGGCCGGAAAGCTTCGGCCTCGTGGCACAGGGACAGCGCGTCGTGCAAGTTGAGGCGCGTGTGGATGTCGAGAATCAGCTCGATCTCGTCGCCCGCGGCGTGGCGCAAGGCCTCAAACTCGCGCAGGCACTGCGCCACCTCGGCACGCGGCTCGAAGGTGTTGCCCGGATGATGGCCCAGCCCCCAGCGTATATAGGTCCAACCCTCATCGATAGCCCGTTGGCAGGCCTCCACCAGCTCTGGCACGCTGCCGCCGCTGACGTGCGTGTAGCAGGTGACGTAGTCGCGCACCCGTCCGCCCAGCAACTCGTAGACCGGCACATTCAGCGCCTTGCCTTTGATGTCCCACAAGGCGATGTCAATGGCCGAGATGGCGGCGGCCATCACGCCCTCGGCCGGGAAGAAGCCGCCCCGGTAGAGCGTCTGCCACAGGTGCTCGATCCGAAACGGGTCTTGGCCGATGAGCAAGGGTTTGCAATGCTCCAAAGCGCCCGCCACCGCCAGCTCGCGGCTGGTCAGGCCCGCTTCGCCCAGCCCATACACGCCGGCGTCGGTGTCAATGATGACGAACAAATACGGCCGCCAATCTTTGGCGAGGTAAACGGTCAAGTCGGTGATTTTCATGGGAGCCTTTGGGAGAGGTTGAGTAACGGACCGGTACATGATAGTACAAAGCGGGAGAAAGACTTTGGCCACGAATCGCTTCGCGCGAATTACACGAATGGGAATTGGGGCACTACGGGGCGGCACCTGGCCGTTGGCGTGCGCGCCCTATACATCCGCATTGGTGAATGCGGGCACCACTTGGATAGGGAGGCCGGATTGCTCGGACACATACTCCATGAGCGCGTCCTGCTGCCCAGGAGCATCGTCGCGAAAGCGTGTTGACCAGCGCTCGCCGTTTGAAAATTCAATCACGTACAGCGGATGGTCCCACTCATTGGATCCCAATTGGCGGGAACTGCGGAGAGAGGCAATTTGAGAAAAGGTGTAACGCGTCTCACCCAGACTCCAAAAACGATTGACGACCAAGCGGTCGGGATAAGCGATAACATACGTGTCGAGCATGAGCGTCACAACTACCAACACGCACGCGGCCATAACCAGGAGAAAAGCGTAGGCATAGCGGGTATAGGCCGCCGGAGACCGGCGCGCTTGATACGCCAGATAGTCGAGGTAACGCTTGCCCAGCAGCACCCGCATGATGGCGACCGCCGGCAGATAGCTGGTTAGGATGCCCAAAAACATACCGGGCAACCACCAGGCGATTTCCTTGAGCAAAAGCACGTGGGCGCTGCCCGGCACCAGAAACGAGTAGCGCCACGCAGCCAGCGCGGTCAATCCGTTCGACCAAAAAATCGTCAGGACCACAGTGGAGAGCGCATAGAGGACGAGGAGAATCAGTGTCCACGTTGAAAACTGGCGGTCCAGCGCGGCCAATTGGGCCGCCGCCGGGGCGCGCTGCGCTGCCACCTGCGCCAGTTCGGCCGCTGACAGCGTGAGCGGACGGCCGCAATGAAGACAGACCGGCTCCACTTTGCGGTTGGCGCGGTCACAGTGAGGGCAAAGTTGTTTTTCAGGCGCGAGCAGGGTATAGAGCAAGAACAGCGGGCCGCCCCAAAACGGCGCCCCAAACGACATCAAAACCGTCCAGACCGTTTGCCAGATCGGATTATCGGTGACAGCTTTGTTGGGGCGGAGCCGGAGCACGCCCAAGCCGGCGAGGCCCGTACCCACCCACAACCAGACCCACGGGTTGTTCATTGGCATCAGGAAGTTTGACAGCGGCGCACAGGTTTGAGTTGGTGCTGGAAACGCAGGTAGATTACCACGATTCACCGGCTGGCAGTTGACACCCGCCCCAGGCCTGTTACAATCACTTTGATCAGAAAGCCATATCGGGAGCTTGGTGAAACCAGGCTGAGAGGGCCTTTGCGGCATCAACCGCTACCGGGCCGACCGAACGAACCTGACGGGTAATGCCGGCGGAGGGAACAGTATGACCGACACCCTCCCACAGGGTGTTTTTATTTCCCCCCCACCTGGGGGGCAACCACCCGACGGGACCGCGCCCCCGCGCGCCATCATCTTTGCCAACGGCCCCCTGCCCGACCTCGCGGGCGCGCGCCGCAGCCTGGCCCCCACCGACCGCCTGATCGCGGCCGACGGCGGCCTGCGGCATTTGCGCGCCCTGGGCCTGACCCCCCACCTGCTCGTCGGCGACCTCGACTCAGTCACACCCGCCGAGACCGCCGCCGTGGCCGCCGCTGGCGCGCAAGTCGAGCAGCACCCCGCCCGCAAAGACGAGACCGACCTGGAGCTGGCGCTGCGCCGCGCCTGCGCCGACGGCGCGCAGGATGTGCTGATCTTTGGCGCGCTGGGCGGCCGCTGGGACCAAACCCTCGCCAACCTGCTGCTGCTGGCCCACCCCGCCTACCGCACCGTGCGCCTGCGGCTGCTCGACGGCCCGCAGCAAATCTACCTGGTGCAGGGCACCACCATCATCGAGGGCCAGCCCGGCGACACCGTCTCGCTCGTGCCGCTCAGCGGCGACGCGCTCGGCGTGACCACCCACGGGCTGGAATATCCGCTGGCCGAAGGCACCCTGCCGTTCGGCGGCACGCTCGGCATCAGCAACGTGCTGCTGTCCACCGAAGCCACCGTGACGGTCAAAAGCGGTCTGGTGGCCTGCATCGTGTTGGGCCAGGCCTATGTCGAGCAAACCTAAGCCTCACTGAAGGACAAACGCATGCCTGCCATTTCCAAGTACACCATTCTAATCGCAGCGCTGAGCGTGGCGCTGACGGGCTGCGCGCCCACCGTCGCGCCGGCCACCGCCACCCCCAACGGGCCGCGCACGCTCACCGTCATGACACACAACTCGTTCGCCATCAGCGCCGACGTCAAAGCCGAGTTCGAGGCCGCGCACAACGTCACAGTCCAGTTCCTGTTGGCCGGCGACTCGGGCGAGGCACTCGGCAAAGCCATCCTGGCCTACGGCCAACCGCTGGCCGATGTGTTCTATGGGGTCGACAACACCTTCCTCAGCCGCGCCCTGCATGAAAACATCTTCGAGCCCTACAACTCCCCGCTGCTGGCCGACATCCCGGCTGAGTTCCAACTCGACCCGCAGCACGCCGCCCTGCCCGTAGACTATGGCGACGTCTGCCTGAACTACGACAAAGCCTACTTTGCCGATCACAACCTGACGCCGCCCGCCAACCTCGAAGACCTGGTGCTGCCCGCCTACCGCGACCTGACCGTGGTCGAGAACCCGGCCACCTCGTCGCCCGGTCTGGCCTTCCTGCTGGCCACCATCGGCCACTTCGGCGAAGACGCCTACCTCAACTACTGGGCCGCCCTGCGCGCCAACGGCGTGGAGGTCGTCAACGATTGGGATACCGCCTACTACACCGAATTCAGCGGCTCGTCCGGCCGCGGGCCACGGCCCATCGTCGTGTCCTATGGCTCCAGCCCGCCGTTCGAAGTCATCTACGCCGACCCGCCCCTCACCGACGCGCCCACCGGCGTCGTCACCGGCGCCGGCAGTTGCTTCCGGCAGATTGAGTTTGTCGGCATCCTCACCGGCACGCCCAACCGCGACCTGGCCGAAGCCTGGGTCGACTTCATGCTCTCGCCGCGCTTTCAGGAAGACCTGCCGCTGCAAATGTATGTCTTCCCCGTCAACCCCAACGCCAAGCTCGACCCGACCTTTGTGAAGTACCTGGCCGTGCCGGCCGCGCCCGCGCGCGTCGACCCCCAGGCCATCGCCACCAACCGCGCCGCCTGGATCGAGGCCTGGACGGCGACGGTGCTACGATAAGATTAACCCCACGCGCAGAGCACCGTGCGCCGAGGGGTATCATGCCACCTGAAACTCGTGCTCGAGCGGCCTTTGGCAACGCCGTTCGGTTAGTAAACTCTAACCAGTTTGATCATTCCAAGTAAGACAATTTCTACGCACACTGTTCCTATGGTCCCTTACGCTGATCGTCCGGCCGCGCTCCCAATTTACTTTCACCGTTTACCCTGCCTCCCTGCGGGCCGCCGCCTGTCGGGCTTGACTATGCCCACCACCTACCCCGCCCCGCACCCGATGACGGCGATGACGGCGATGACGGCGATTGCAACAAACCTAGCGCTGGTGACATCAGTGACGGCGATGACGGCGATGACGGCGATTGCAACAAACCTAGCGCTGGTGACATCAGTGACGGCGA
>JBBRZY010000297.1:0-6332 GCA_038252885.1 Anaerolineales bacterium
CAGCCGCGCCACCACTGGCTGCAGCTCCACCGGCACCTTGGCCGCCACGTACTCATCAACGGTTGTAATTGCCATGTGTCGGCCTCCTCGCTGAACCCCTGGCCCACCTACCCCGAATACTTGAACCCGGCCTCGGTGATCGTCAGCGGCGTGCCGGCGCGGTGCTGCCCGCCGTCGACCACCTCGGCAATCAGGAGGATGTGGTCGCCCGAGGGCGTGGCGCTCTGCACGCGGCACTCCAGCCAGGCCAGCGTGGCCGCCAGCACCGGGCTGCCGGTCGTCGCGCCGGGCGTCCACTCGGTGCCGACGATCTTGTCGGGGTGCTTGGCAAAGGTGCGCCCCAGCGAGCCGGCCAACTCGCGCTGCCCGCTCTCGAACACATTCACCGCGAACGCGCCGCTGGCCTCGATCACCTGGCGGCTGTGGCTGTCGTGCTCCACCGCCAGCGCGATCAGCGGCGGGTCGAACGACGACTGCGTCAGCCAGTTGACCGTCATGGCGCTCAAGTCGTCGCCGTGCTTGGCCGTCACCGCGTACAGACCCGAGGTGAACAAGCGCAAAGCTGATTTCTTCAGGGCAGCATCCATCACACTCTCCTTAATAATCGAAGAACCCGCGCCCAGTTTTCTGGCCCAGCCGCCCCGCCTGCACGTAGCGCGTGAGCAGCGGGCAGGGCCGGTAGCGGTCCTCGCCGAATTCGTCTTGCAGGCCGCGCATGACGCCCAACACCAGGTCGAGCCCCAGCCGGTCGCCCCAGTCGAGCGGGCCGTAGGGATAGTTGGTGCCGAGCCGCATGGCCACATCAATTTCACGCGCGGTGGCCACGCCCTCGGCCAGCGCCGTGGCGGCCTCGTTCACCAGCGCGCACACGATCCGCGCCCGCACCAGCCCCGGCCCATCGGCCACCAGCGCGCTCGTCAGCCCCAGCCCGTCCCAAAAGGACTTGGCCGCACTGATAGCCTGCGGTGGCGCTTGCAGCGGCGCGGCCAGTTCCATCATCCCGCCCGCCGCGAGCGTGGGGGCCGGCAGCGCCCCCCACCCCACCATGCGCTCTGGGGCGTTCAGCCAACTAGCCGCCTCGGTGGCCGAGCAAGCCAGCGCCGAGACGTAAATGGCCGGCGCGCCGTCCAGCAGTTGCAGCACGCGCCGCTTGCCGGCCTTGGACTCGTTGTGGCACTCCACGGCCACGTCGGCCGCGTGGGCGGCTTCGCTCACGGCCGCGGCGGTGCCGGCCTCGGCCAGGGTCTCAACCAGATAGAGGGTGGTCTCGTGCCCGGCCGCGACGCTCAGCGTCAGCACGTTCTCGGCCAGCGGCAGCTCCCCCACGATCAACACCCTCATGCCGTCCGGCCCTCGGCCACGCACTGATCCACGGCCTGCTCGAGCACGGCCACCGGCTGCGCGCCCGACACCAAATAGCGCTCGCCGAAGATGAAGGCCGGCACGCCGCCCAGCCCGTTGTCGTGGGCAAAGGCTTCGTCGTCCTCCACCGCCTGGATCAAGGCCGGGTCCTCCAGCGCGGCGCGGAAGCCGGCCTCGTCTAGCCCCACCGCGCGCGCTATCGCGGCCAGCGTGTCCACGTCGGAGATGTCGCGCAGTTCTTGCCAGTGGGCGCGGAACATGGCCTTGTGATAGGCCTCGCCCAGGTCGTTGGCCAGGGCGTACTTCGCGCCGACGTGCGCCAGCCGCGTGGGCGTGATGGTGCCTTCCTCGTGCCGCTTCAGCTCCAGCCCAAAGCGCTCCAACGCCATCTGCTGCACGCGCGGCCAACTCTCAGACACGCGCTGGCGAAAGGCCGCCTCCTGCGCCGGAGGCAGGGCGGGCGAGCCGGCCGGCCGCAGCTCGTAGGCCCGAATTTCCAGCGTCACGTCGCGCGACTGCTGGAGGGTCTCCAACGCCGCCTCGCCCATGGCGCACCACGGGCACACATAGTCACTGAAACGCATAATCTGTACGGTCATCTGCCCATCGTAAACGGAAGCGAGGCGGCGGTCAACTGGACGCAAGGCCAGTAGTGGAGAGTTGGGGACTCGGGGGATGCTGCGCTAGGGACTCGGGGGAAAGGCAAGCACAGATTGGTTCATGTTAAGACTTCTCGCTATGTAATGACGATGGTCACCGGCCGCGCGGCCGCTCAGTCATCCACGCGCCACAGCACCACCGTCTCGTTGCGCGAGCCGCCGCCGACAAAGAAGACCGGCACGTTCAACGCGCCGGCCTCGGTCGCGCCATACGCCCGCTGCACCGCCGCCAATGGCGCGTCGAGTTCGCTGCTGTCCATCAGCACATACAGCGGGCGGCCCTCGGCCCGCAGCGCGGCCGCGAACACCAGCCACTCGGCTTCGGTCCAGCTTGCGCCCGGCTGCAATTGGTTGCCCGGCCGCACCGCCAACCGCTCGCCGTACAACTCAATCGCGCCGCTGTTGAGCGACGCCGCGATCACCGCGTTGGGCTCCGTCAGCGTTTGCAAACTTTCGAGGTCGAGCCGCTGCTCGGGCCGCAAGTAGCCGAAGGTGAAGAAGCCCGCATCCCAACTCGCCACCAGCCGTGTGCGCCAGCCCGCGCCGAGCAGCACCAGCGCCACCGCCGCCACACGCAGTGCCGTCCACCCCCAGCGCGCGCGCCGCACATTCCACAACCAGCCGACGGCCACCGCCCCACCCAGCGCCGCCAGCCCCGCCAGCGGCACATACAGCGCCAGCAGATCGCGCACGCGCACGAACGGATACCAAATGTGGAACAAGAACAGCGGCCCATAGCACAGCACCACCGCGCTGAGCGCCAGCCGGTTGCGCCGCCACGCGTACGCCGCGCCCACGAGCACCAGCGGCCACAGCCAGCCGAACTCGCCGGCCTGTGTGAACTCTGGCCCCAGCCGCGCCAGCGCCTCGGGCAGCGCCTGCCAGCTAAACAGCGCCAACTCGCCCGTGCCAAAGCGCAGCGGCGACCCGTACAGGCTCACGCGGTACAGCCCATCGGGCAGCGCGACCAGCGCCGCCGCCAACGCCAGAGCGCCGAGGAACGCCAGCCGCTGCCGCCGATGCTTCAGCCCGACCCAGGCCGCCAGCGCCAGCCCTGGCCCGATGAGCACCTGCGTGTAGCGCACCGCGTAGGCCGCGCCCAGCGCCGCGCCGACCCCCGCGCCCAGGGCCACAAGCATGCGCAGCCGCGTGGCCGGCGTCGTGCGCCGCACAGACCACAACGTCAGCGTCACCGCCAGCGCCGTGAAGACCTGCGCCGCGCCATCGGCCAGCGGGGCCGAGAGCCGCAAGAACTGCTCGGCCGAGGTCGCCAGCGCGAACACCGCCGCCGCCCCCACGACCACCGGCAGCCTGCGCCAACCCGCCGGAGCGAGCAGCGCCGCCAGCCAGGCCGTGAGCAGCGCGCTGACCAGCGCCATCAGCACGTTAAAGGTCAGCATCGCCCGCTCACCGCCCAGCCGGTCAGCGACGGCCAGCAGCACTGAGAAGCCCGGCGGCCAGACCGTCGGCGCGAGGCCTTCGGCGTTGGGCAGCACATAGCCCACCGGCGTGGTCGGCAAGGTGGGCAGACCCAAACGCGCCGCCAGCACCGCCAGTGGGAACGCGTGCCGCGCCGTGCCGCGCTCGGCGATGTCCACCGCCATCTGCACATAGGCCAACGGATCGCTGCCGGTCACACCGGCTGGCGCCAGCCGCCACAACTGCCCGACCCACAGCGCCCCGGCCAACACGCCCGCCGCCAGCACCGCCCAGCGCAGCCGCCCCGCCCGGCGCAAGGCCATCAGCCCGGCCCACACCGCCGCGAACACCACTGCCGCCTCGTAGCTCAAATCGGTTGAGGCTGGCCGTTGCAGCCCATACACCACCGCCAGCCGCGCCGCTGCCACGAGATAGACAACAATGAGAGGCGCGAAGGCTTCCGCGCCTCTCGAACGACTATTGCTTTTCCGGAACCAGGCTCTCGGCCCGCCGGGCCGCCCCACGATCAGCAAGACCGCAAACGCCACGTCCACCGCCAGCACCGCCCACACCGGCCAGTGCGCCAGCCGCGTCACCACCAGCAGCGCCAGCAGATGAAACAGCAGCAGCGCCGTATGCGCCCACCCTCGCACCGGCGGCGCGTCCCGCTCCAGCGCCAGCGCGCGTGCGTGCGCCGCCACCAGCGCCCGCAGCCCCTTCACGCCTGCGTCAGCCACGTCTGCCACAGACCAACCGTGTGAGCCACCATCCCCGGCCCGCCGCGCAGCAACTCGCCCGCGTTCGGGTCGAACTCGGCCGGCGTCTGCGCCACAATCTGCCGGCGCACCGCGTAGATCAGCCGGCCATAGTCCTCATCGCGCCCGAGCACATAGCGGCCGGCCGGTGTCTCCAGCAGCGCATACGCCCCGCGCCGCTCGCACTCGCGCCGCACCGCGTCCCAGTCGTCCACCAGCCGCAGCACGCCGGTGAGCAGCCAGTCGGGCGGCACCTGCGCCGCAAACGGCACGCCGTGCAAGTGCGCGTGCGGCACCTCCTGGCGCGCGCCGCCGTTCTCTAAGAAAGTGGCCGAGCCAAACACCTCGATCAAGAAGCGCCGCACCAGCGCCTGGGCCGCATCTAATTCCTCGGTCCACGCTTCGGGCGCGTGCATGTGGCTGGCGAAGTGGTCCTTGGTCACCAGCAGCACATGCCCGGCCGTGCGCGGGAAGGCGTCGGCCAGCAAGCAATAATGCTCACTCTCCCACAGCACCAGGGCCGGGTCGCGCACGCAGAACGGGCAGGGGTCAAACATGATTTCTAATTTTTGATTTCTGATTGTTGATTTGGCTATACATGGATTCTGCTTTAGACCAACACCTGACTGCCACATCCAACTATGATCGCCCGAAAACCCATTCGTGTAATTCGCGCGAAGCGATTCGTGGCCAAAGCCTTTAAGGTGCCCAGCCTCACCCACTACGGATACTCGTAGAAGCCGTGGCCGGTCTTGCGCCCCAACAGCCCGGCCTCCACCCGCCGCTGCTGCAACGGGTGCGGCCGGTAGCGCGGGTCTTCGAAGAAGGCGTGATAGACCGACTGCGTCACCGCGAAGTTCACGTCCAGCCCAATCAAGTCCATCAACTCGCATGGCCCCAGCTTGAACCCCAGCGACCGCATGAGCGCATCTAGCGTGGCCGGGTCGGTCGCTTGCTCGCCCAGCAGCCGCAGCGCCTCGCCATAGAACGGCCGCGCCACCCGGTTGACGATGAAGCCGGGCGTGTCCTGGCAGACCACCGGCGACTTGCCTAACGCGCGCGCAAAGGCCGTGCCCGCCGCCAGCGTGGCGGCCGAGGTGTGCTCGCCGCGCACCACCTCCACCAGCGCCATCAGGTGGGCGGGATTGAAGAAGTGCAGCCCCAAGAACTGCTCCGGCCGGCTGACCGCGCCCGCCAGCCGCGTGATCGACAGTGACGAGGTGTTGCTGGCGATCAGCGCCTGCGCGCTCAGCACCGCCTCCAGCCGCGCGAACAGGTCACGCTTAATGGCCTCGTCTTCCGGCACGGCCTCAATCGCCAGGTCGGCCGCGGCGCAGTCCTTCAACTCGGCCGTCGGATGCAGCCGCGCCAGCGCCGCGCTGGCCGCCTCGGGCGTGGTCTTGCCCAACGCCACGCCCTTCTGAATCGAGGTCCGCACGCGCGCGTAGGCGGCCGTGACGATCTCCGGCGTGATGTCATACAGCACCGTCACCAGGCCGCGCAGCGCGCACACCTGGGCGATGCCGCCGCCCATCGTGCCGGAACCCAGCACCGCCACCGTGCGAATTTCGTGACCGAGGGTCATGGGTTGCCTCCTGGCAAGCGCCAATCAATTTCGGCGCTGCCCTGCGCGAGTAAAGCCGCGTTGATCTGTGAGAATGGCCGGCTGCCGAAGAAGCCGTTGTGCGCCGACAGCGGCGACGGATGGGCCGACTCGATGAGCGTGTGCCGCGCCGCGTCCAGCAAGGCCGCCTTCTTGCGCGCGTAGCCGCCCCACAGCACAAACACCACCGGCTCCGGCCGCGCCGCCAGCGCCTTGAGCACCGCGTCGGTAAACTTTTCCCAGCCCTGGCCCTTGTGGCTGTTGGGTGTATGCGCCCGCACCGTCAGCACCGCATTCAGCAGCAGCACCCCCTGCGCCGCCCAGGGCGCCAGGTAACCGGTCGCCGGGATCGGCACACCCAGGTCGGCCTTCAGTTCCTTGTAGATGTTCTTAAGCGACGGCGGCGGCGTGACGCCCGGCCGCACCGAGAACGCCAGCCCATGCGCCTGCCCGTCGCCATGATAAGGGTCTTGCCCCAGGATCAGCACCTTGGTGTCGGCATAGCTCGTCAGCGCCAAGGCCGCGAACACCTCG
>JBBRZY010000298.1:0-6305 GCA_038252885.1 Anaerolineales bacterium
GATCAACTACGGCCCACTCGTCGGCCACGAGTACGAGTCGCACAGCCACCTCGACGCGCTGGCCTTCGTGGCCTCCGGCTACGGCGCGCCGCTGGCGCTAGAAGCCGGCCTGGCGCTGCAAACTTACGACAGCCCGCTCTACAAGACTTGGCTGCGCCGCGCCGTGGCCCACAACATGGTCGTGGTCAACGAGCAGGACCCGGATGAGAACGCCAAGGACGGCGACCTGCTGGCCTGGTCCTCTTCGCCGCTGGCCGATCTGTTTGTGGCCGCCCACGCCGGCTACCAGGCCCAGGGCGCGCACCATCGCCGCCTGATCTTCTTCGTGAAGGGCGAGTATTGGCTGATCTACGACTATCTGAGGCTGACCAACACATCGCAGCTAGATTGGCGGTTGTACACACCGCACCCGCTCGCCGCTGACGCTGCCGGTCGCTACGTACCCGATCAGTGGCCTGGCCTGGTCGTCGTGCCCATCCTGCCGGCAGTGGGTAAAGGGCATATCGAGCCGGGGCAGGGCTTCGCCATCGTGCCCGGCCCGCGCGCCTATGAGGGCGTCACCGCGATGCGCGACATCCCCGGCCTCAGCCACGTGCAGCAGAGTGCTACCGGTCTCGCCGCTTACCTGCATCTGCTCTACCCGGCTCGTGACGCCGCCCAGGCCGCCCCCGTGCGCGCCGCCTCCGCGCCGCTGTGGGAGGGGGCGGGTGAGGCCGCCCGCGTGACCACCCAACAAGGCGACGACCTGTTCCTGACGCAGACCGGCGTCGCGGCTACGGTGCGGCCCTGGCACACCGACGCCCGCACCGCCTGGCTGCGCTCACCCACCTGCTGGGCCATCTTCAACGCCGCCACGCTGCGCCACGCGGACGTCCCTATCTTCCACGCCACCAGCGCGCTCACCGCCGCGCACCTGTGGCCCGCCGCTGATGGTGTTCACGCGCACCTCGACACCGCCCGCCGCGCCGAAGTGACGCTCACGCTTCCCTGGCCCGTCGCCCACGCCTATCTTAACGACATCCGCCTGCCCGAAGCGCTCACCGCCGAACCCGCCGCCGTGCGCCTGCTGCTCCCTGGCCCTGGCCAATACTTGGTGCGTATCACTCAGGCATCTTGACCCGCTATAATCAAACCACATTGTTCGCGTCGTAAGGAGTCTCAGCTCATGGAATATCGCCAAATCGGTCAGTGGGGCCCGCGCATCAGCGTCTTGGGCGTCGGTTCGTACCTCACCCTCGGCATGAAGACCGACGAAGACGCCTCGCGCGCCATCGTCCGCCAGGCCTACGAAGCCGGCATCAACTTCTTCGACACCGCCAACGCCTACAACAAGGGCGCGGCCGAGGAGGTGCTGGGCCGCTGCCTGGCCGAGTTGCCCCGCTCCGACCTATTCGTCATCACCAAGGTCTGGGCCCCCATGGGCCAAGGCCCCAACGACCGCGGCCTGTCGGCCAAGCACATCCGCGAGCAGTGCCACGCCTCGCTGCGCCGCCTGGGGCTCGACTACGTCGACCTGTATATGTGCCACCGCCCCGACCCGCAGACGCCGCTCGAAGAGACCATCCGCGCCATGGATGATCTGATTCGCGCCGGCCGCATCCTGTATTGGGGCGTCTCGGAGTGGCCGGCCTGGCTAATCGTCAAAGCCCAGGCGCTGGCTCGCCAACTCGGCGCGCGCCCGTTCATCGTCAACCAGCCGCGCTACAGCCTGCTCTACCGCTACCCCGAGTTCGAGACCTTTCCGGTCACTCACATGGAAGGCGTGGGCAACGTGGTCTTTTCGCCGCTGGCGCATGGCCTGCTCACCGGCAAATACCTGCCCGACGCGCCCGCGCCCGCCGGCAGCCGCGCCGCCGACCCCGACCAAAATGGCGTCATGCTGAAGATGTACTGGACCGAGGAGAACAAGCGCCGCGGCCAGGCCCTGGCCCAACTCGCCGCCGCGCACGGCACCACCGCCTCGCGCCTCGCCCTGGCGTGGGCCATGCGCCCCGCCGCCGTCAGCAGCGTCATCCTCGGCGTGCGCACCGCCGCCCAACTGACCGACAACCTGGGCGCGGTGGGCCTGGCTCTCACGCCCGACCTCCTGAAAGAGATCGAAGCCCTCTACCCTCAGCCGCCCTTCCCGCCGCAAGCCTAGTCTCACAACAGCAAAGCGGGCCGGATCAGTGACTATGATCCGGCCCGCCTTTAATTCGTTACAAAATCCGTCGCCCCTGTTGCCAGCTAGACCAGCATCCCCACCGCCTGCAAGAACGCCTTGGCCGCCACCCAATGCCCGGCCAGCGTCGGGTGCACGCGGTCCCCGGCCAGCCGCATCGGGTGCACCGTTTGCAGCACCTGATCGAAGGCCGCCTGCGTATCCACCAGCACCGCGCCATACTGCCCGGCCAGCGCCCGCACCACATCGCCGTACTGATCGATCTTGGCCCGCATCGGCTCGGCCCGGTTCGGCTCGATGAAGAACGGCGTCATCAGCACCAGCCCGCGCAGTTGCGGAGCCGTCGTCTGCACCAGCGTCTCCAGCGTGTGGCGATACTCGTCTAGCCCCACGTGAGTATCGGTCTGGGCCGGCGAGTCGAACTGCCGCCATACATCGTTCACACCGATCATGATCGACAGCCAATCCGGCTTCAGGTCGAGCACGTCGCTCTGCCAGCGGCGCTTGAGGTCGCGCGCCGTGTCGCCCGACGTGCCCATGTTCAGCACGCGGATGTTGGGCTGGGCCACGCTCACTTGCAGCCAGGCGTCAATCAGCGCCACATAGCCGGTGCCCAGCGCCCCGCCCAGCCCCTCGCCCACCGGCCGGCCGCGGCCGCAGTCCGTGATCGAATCGCCAATCATCAACAGCTTGCTATTGGGTTGTATGGTCATGCCGTGGAAGTCCCGCCGCGTGTCGTGAATGTGCGTGAATGTGGCTGAAGGGTCGTTGCCCTCTGCCCGGCATTATAACGACATCGCCGCTGCAACCCAAACAGGCCGCCGGGCAATCGCCGCCCTGCGCGGCAACCTACCCTCAGTCCTGACCGCAGCGCATTTGTGCAAATTCGTGTTTACGCTGTTGCCCTCCCCGCGCCTCAGCCACGAACTATCACGCGGCCCTGCGATCTCCCCCCTCCGTAAATCTCCCCTTCGTGAGAATTCGTGGCAAAAATCCCGCCGCGCTGAAAACTTATCCCGGTCAACCACAAACCCCGAGACCCTTGTCATCCTTCCCTCAATTGGCTCCGCTCCCAATTAGGCGTACACTCCGCCGCGTAAGGAGCCCGCATGGACCCGTTGCGCGTTGACACTCACCAGCACTTCTGGCACCTCCACAAAGTCGCCTACCCGTGGCTGACGCCCGCCAACGGCGTCATCTACGCCAACTTCGAGCCGCGCGACCTCGACCCGCAGCGCCGCGCCGCCGGCATCGACCTGACCGTGCTCGTCCAATCCATGAACTCGGCCGAAGACACTGTCGCCATGCTCACCCAGGCCGAAGACCACAGTTGGATCGGGGGCGTCGTGGGCTGGGTGCCGCTGACCGACCCAGCCGCCGCTCGCGCCGCCCTCGACCGCTATCGCCATCACCCCAAGTTTCGCGGTATGCGCCACCTGCTGCACCTCGAACCCGACGCCGACTGGATTCTTCAGCCCGCCGTGATTGAGAGCCTGGCCTTGCTGGCCGACTATGGCCTGAGCTTCGATTTCAGCGCCGTCTACCCCTATCACCTCCAGCACGTGCCCGTCATCGCTGCGGCCCTGCCCGACCTGACCATCATCATCGACCACCTGGCCGGCGCGCCCATCAAGGCCCGCGCCTTCGGGGCCTGGGCCGACCAGTTGGCCCAGGCCGCCGGCTACCCCAACGTCTACGCCAAGCTCTCCGGCCTGTGCACCGCCGCCGACTGGGCCGCCTGGACCGCTGCCGACCTGCAGCCCTACGTCGACTTCGCCCTCGACCACTTTGGCGCCGACCGGCTAATGTTCGGCAGCGACTGGCCGGTCTGCACCCTGGCCGGCGACTATGCCACCGTTTACGCCGCGCTCAACCACTGCTTGGCCGAGCGCATGCCCGCCGAGCGCGAGGCCATCTTTGGCGGCACCGCCGCCCACGTCTACCGCCTCGCGCTGCCCGACCTGTAACCCACCCTCACCTGGAGTAAACCATGCGCCGCTTTGGACAAGTCCTGGGCATCAAGCCCGAGCACATCGCCGAGTACACCCGCCTGCACGCCGCCGTCTGGCCGGCCGTGCTAGAGATGATCACCGCCTGTAACATGCGCAACTACTCCATCTTCATCCACGAAAACACGCTCTTCGCCTACTTCGAGTACCATGGCGACGACTTCGAAGCCGACTATGCCCGCATGGCCGCCGACCCGCAGACCCAGGCCTGGTGGGCCATCAACATGCCCCTGCAAGCGCCGCTCGCTACCCGTCAGCCCGGCGAGTGGTGGGCGAACATGCGCGAGATTTTTCACGCCGAGTAATCGTCCGGCCGCCTGGCCGCTGCCCCCGGAGGTGCTGATGACCGCTCTGACCCTGGCCCCCGCTGATGACGCCGCCATTCGCGCCCTCGTCCAGCGCCTGATGGACGGCTGGAACGCCGGCGACGCCGACGCGTTCGCCGCGCCGTTCACCGACGACGCCGACTACGTGATTTTCAGTGGCCGGCACATCACCGGCCGCAACGGCATCCGCGCCGGCCACGAGTGGCTGTTCAGCGGCCCCTATCGCGGCAGCCACAATGACTACGTCGTGGAGCAGGTGCGCCTGCTGCGCCCCGGCGTGGCCGTCGCCCATGCGCGGGCCCATCTGGTCTACACCACCGCCGAAGGCGAGCAGGTCGGCCACGCCCGCTTCAGCCTGGTGCTGCTGCAAGCCGATGACGGCGCTTGGCAAGCCGCCGCCTTCCAAAACACCCCCATTCAAGACGGCTGAACCAGGCCGGCGAAACTGCACTCCCGCCGCGACCCTGGCGCGCGCCGAGATTAACATTCTCCCCATACGTGGAATTGGTGTACTTCGTGACCAATGGTTTTAGCGCATGAACCGCTTTGACCGCGCCCTCGGCCTGCTGCTCATCCTGCGCTCCGGCCGCACGCACTCGGCCACCGCGCTGGCGCAGCGCTTCGGCGTCTCGCCCCGCACCATCTACCGCGACATCGAGACCCTGGCCGCCGTCGGCGTGCCGGTCTACGCCGAGAACGGCCGGGCCGGCGGCTTTCGGCTGGTCGAGGGCTACTTTCTCCCGCCCATCACCTTCTCGGTCGGCGAGGCCGTCTCGCTGCTCACCGGGCTGGCCCTCCTCGGCCGGCTGCGCGTGCGGCCCTTCAGCGCCGACCTGGCCGCCGCCGGCGACAAGCTCCTGGCCGCGCTGCCCGACCACCGCCGCGCCGCCCTGGCCGGCCTGGCTAACGTCATCGCCTTCGAGCCGCTGCCGCACGACAGCTTTCACCCGGAACCGGGTGAGCCGCCGCCCGCGCCCGTGCCCGACTCGGTCGAGGGGCAGATCATCACCACCTTTCTGCAAAGCATTCTCGATCAGCGCGCCGTGCAGATCAGCTACCTGCGCGCCGGCGGGTTCGCCGCTCGCCCGCAGCCCCTCGCGCCCGTCGGCCTGCTGTGGGACCGCGACCTGTGGTACCTCGTCGGCCGGCGGCTGGACCGTGATGAGCCCCCCCGCCTGTGGCGCGCCGACCGCGTGCAGGCCATCACCACGCTGTCAGCGCCGCTGACGCCGACCGCGCCCGATGCGCTGACGCAGTTGCTCGGCCGCCGCTGGCTGACCGGCGCCATGGCGCAGTGGGCCGCCAGCGCCCCGGTGACCATCCGCCTGACCCCCGCCCAGGCCGAGCGCCTCCAGCGCGACTGGTATTACGGCCACGCCCAGTTCGCGCCCGACCCCGCCGGCGACGGCGTCGTTATGACCTACGGCGAAGTGGACCCGCAGTTGGCCTTCGCCCTGGTGCGCTGGCTGGGGGCCGGGGCCGAACTGCTCACCCCCGCCGCCTGGCGCGCCGACCTCGCCGCCGACCTGCGCGCCCTGTTGCTGCCCTACACGGAACAACCGTAATATCTGACACACTGTTGTCATACATGCCGCGCTATGCTCAGGGCCTAACTCGTGCCCAGGAGGCCGCTATGACCATTCAAGTTGCTGACTTCAAGAACACTCTGCTCACCCAGCTGCCGGAAGCCTTTGGCGTCTCAGACTCCCCCAACGGCTATCTGCTCGATGACGGCCACGCCGGCCTGCTGGGCACGCTCGATCAGGTCGACGCCGCCACCGCCTCGGCTGGCCTGCGCCCGCAGAACGC
>JBBRZY010000299.1:0-6302 GCA_038252885.1 Anaerolineales bacterium
CACCACTTCATTGAACTTGTCGGTCTGGTCGAGCGGTGAGGCGTGGCCGGAGTCGGGCAACAGTGCAAAGCGCGCGCCGGGGATGCTGCGGTGCAGCGCCTGGCCGGCGGCGAGCGGCACGGTCTGGTCGCGGTCGCCGGCGACAACCAGCGTGGGGCAGCGCACCCCGGCCAACTGCCGGCGCAGATCAAACCCGGCAATGGCGCGCATCGCCGCGAGATAGGGCCCTTTGGGATTACGGCTCAGGCGCTCCACCGCCACGTCGTAATACTCGCGCTGCTCCGGCTTGGGGAACAGCCCGCGCGCGATGAAGGTCGCCAGCACCGGCATGGGCGCAAACGTGAACAGCCACACGCGCCGCGCCAGACGCCCCAACCCGCGCACCCCCGCCGGCTGCAGTCGCGCAAAGGTGTTCACCAACACCAGCGCCCGCACGCGCGCCGGGTGGCGCACCGCCAAGCTCTGGGCCACGCACCCGCCCAGCGACAACCCCAGCACATACGCCGGCGGCGACTCCACGTGCGCCAGCAGCGCGGCCACATCGTCCGCCATCTGCGCGATGGTGAACCCGGCGGGTCGCCCCGGCTGACGCGAGCGCCCGTGCCCGCGCAGGTCCACCGCAATCAGCGGGTAGCGCGCGCCCAGCGCCGGCGTCTGCAACTGCCAGTCTTCCGCCGACGAGCCGAGGCCATGCAGCATCAGCAGCGGCGTACCCGCGTCAGCACCGCTGCGTTCGTAGTACAGGTCGAGGTCGGCGAGCGGGAAGGATGGCATGGGGTCTGGGGACAAAAAGGTTGGGGACAGAAGGGCTGGGGACTCGGGGGACTCAGGGGGTAGGCGAGTAAGAGCAGCTTGCTGGGGCCAAGCAACTATCAGCGATCAGCCGCCCCCGAGTCCCCCCGAGTCCCTTGAGTCCCCATTTTTTGCTTCATTCCCCCTGTCCTTCCGCCAACTGCGCCGCCCACGCCTCCAGCACCTCACCGCTCCCGCGATACGGCGGCAGCCAGGGCTTGGCCTCCAGGTCGCGCAGCACGCGGGCGAGCGAGCGGCCCTGGGCCAGCAGGTGGGCGGCCACCAGCGGGCGCGTGCGGTGCAAACCGATGGGCGCGTGCAGCAACACCTTATGCCCAGCCGCCAGCGCCGCCTCGATGAAGGCCACGCCCAGTCCCAATTGGTCGAGCGTCCAGGCCGCCTCGTCGGCCACCGGCAGCCACAGCGCCGCCCACGGCAACGGGTTGAGGTAGGCCACCGGCCCCTCGACCGCCACCGTGACGATGGCGCGCACGCCGGCTTGAGCCTGAAAGTTGGCCCAGTCGTCGCGCACATAGTCGCCGCCTGCCACAAAGAGGTCGTCCGTCGCCCAGGTCATATGTCTGCCCGCCAGCATAACGCGCCCGCGGCTAACGCGCAATCGGCCGGGCGACTCGCGGCCGGCGGGGCGATGAATATAATAGCGGCCGACTAGTCCAAACTGTAGATGCCAGAACAGGAGATGAACGAGATGGGCATTCCAACACGCAAGCAATGGCAAGAACTGAAGAAGAAGCACAGCATTTCCGCCGGGGCGGTGTCGGGCGTAGAGGTGGGCAAGGCCATCGATGCCTACTGGAACTCGGGCGCCAAGAACGCTGTCCAGCAAGGGGTATCGGTGGGCGCGCTGGAGGTGGTGCTGGCGAAGTACATCAGCAAGCTCGACAAGAAGAAGGTTAAGGACTACCCGGCTTTCCAGAAAATCTTTCTGGATGACTACGTCGGCGAAGCGCACAAGCTGAAAGCTGACGCCGTGCGCTACAACGCCACCAAGGACGTCTACAAGGCCGAGCTGGTTAAGTTCTTCACGGCGGCCCAACAGCTCAAGGTAGGCAAGACCACCAAGAACGACCTGGAGAAGTTCAAGAGCGGCCCCCTGCGCGGCCTGAGTGCGCTGGGCAAGAACGCCGCCGGCGTTGACCCCACGAAAATTGACGAGTGGCTGGGCACGGTCAACGACGCCATTCAGAAATTGAAGAGCGAAGCCACACGCCAAGAACTTGACGATTTCGTCGAGGCCACGCTCAAGACCGTCAACGAGGTGCGCAAGCTCGCCAAGGCGCAGGGCCTGGTGAAATAAGCCGGCCGCCATCGCCACCTATTTCAGAACGCCGGTCGGGCAGCGCCCACAGGTTGCCCGGCCGGCCTATTTTAAGCGCGCCGCGCCTGCCCGCCGCCCCGGATTGCGCTATACTTTGGGCGCGTTCGTGTCCTAGCGCACTGCCGGAGGCCGGCTATGCTGCCCGACCAATCACCCATTGCCTTCATCGTATTCTTTGTCGCACTGGCCGCCATCGGCCTAATCGCCGCCGGCCGCGACCTGTTCACCGCCGCCCGCCGCCGCGCGGGCCAAGCCTGCGGCCGCTGTGGCGAGCCGTTTACGCCCGGCGGCTGGCCCACCCGCAGCCTGCGCCGGCTGGCCAACGGGCCGTTCGCCTCCGTGTACGTTTGCCCGCGCTGCGGCGAAGCCTGGACCCCGGCCGACCCGTCATAGGAGACCCGCTCATGCCCAAGACCGCCACCCGCCCCACCGCCAAGCAGACCACCAAGCCGGCCGCTACGAAGCCAGCTAAGAAGAAGGTCGCCCCCAAAGCCGCGCCCTTCAAGCTGACCTACGCCACCATGTTCAACCCGCCCGAGTCGATGCACACCAAATACGACCAGGCGCTGGCCAAGGTCAAGGCCAACCTGGGCCGCGACCACGGCATGCTCATCAATAACCAAGACGTGTTTCACGACGTCAAATTCGACGACACCTCGCCCATCAATACCAGTTGGCGGCTGGGCACCTTCCAAAAAGGCACCAGCGCCCACGCCGACCAGGCCCTGGCCGCCGCCCACGCCGCCTGGCCCGCCTGGGCCGCCCTCAAATGGCAAGACCGCGTGCGCCTGCTGCGGCGCGGCGCGCAGCAAATTGAAAAACGGGTGTACGAGCTGGCGGCCGTGCTGTCGCTGGAAGTCGGCAAGAACCGCATGGAAGGTCTGGGCGACGCGCAAGAGAGCGCCGACATGATTTACTACGCCTGCGACCAAATGGAGGCCAACGGCGGCTACATCAAAGAGATGGCGCGCGACCCACTGGCGGGCTACGGCGTCACCAACTTCTCGCACCTGCGGCCGTACGGCGTGTGGGTGGTCATCAGCCCGTTCAACTTTCCCATGGCGCTGGCCGCCGGCCCGAGCGGCGCGGCGCTGGCCGCCGGCAACACCGTGGTCTTCAAGCCCGCGTCCGACACGCCCTGGATCGGGCGGCTGCTGGCCGAGTGCCTGCGCGACGGCGGCCTGCCCGCTGGCGTGTTCAACTACGTCACCGGCGGCGGGCGCGAGGTGGGCCAACCCCTGATCGACGACCCGCGCGTGGCGGGCATTACCTTCACCGGCTCGTACGACGTAGGCATGCACATCTATCGCTCGTTCGCGGCCGGCCGCTACCCCCGCCCCTGCCTGGCCGAGATGGGCGGCAAGAACCCGGCCATCGTCACGCGTCACGCCAACCTGGAAGACGCCGCCACCGGCATCATGCGCTCGGCCTTTGGCTTGCAGGGGCAGAAGTGCTCGGCCAACTCGCGCATCCTTGTCGAAGCGCCAGTCAAAGACAAGCTGACGCAGATGTTGACCGAACGCACGCAGAAGCTGACCATCGGCGACCCCACCCTGCGCGAGAACTGGCTGGGGCCGGTGGTGAACGCCGCCGCGTACCGCGAGTTTAGCGAGTACAGCGAGGAGCTGTCGCAGGCCGGGCAGATTCTGCACGGCGGCCACCAACTAACCCAGGGCGACTTGGGCCAGGGCTACTACTGCGAGCCGACGCTGGTCGACGGCGTCGACAAGAGCCACCGCCTGTGGAAGCGCGAGATGTTCCTGCCGATCACCATGATCACCTCGGTCGACTCGCTGGACGAGGCGCTGCGCATGGCCAACGATGTCGACTACGGCCTGACCGCCGGCTTCTACGGCAACAAGAAAGAAGCCGAGATGTTCTTCGACAAGATCGAAGCCGGAGTGACCTATGCCAACCGGCCGCAAGGCTCCACCACCGGCGCGTGGCCGGGCTTTCAGCCGTTCGGCGGTTGGAAGGGCTCTGGCTCCACCGGCAAGAACGCGGGCGGCCTGTATTACGTGCCGCTGTATCTGCACGAGCAGATTCGCACGCGCGTGGTGCGAGAGAAATAAGGCAGAGAAAAAAGAAAGAGGAAGAGAAAAAGGTACGACCGGGGCGCGGGTCGGATCGGCGGCGAGGCTTGCCTGGCCGTATGTGGAAGATTGGTTGAGTGCTTTATTAGCCGCATGAGTCTCAAGAACAAGGTCGGTAACTTTCTGATCCTGTTCGGCCTGATCGGGCTGCTGGTGTTTGTCGCGTCGGTGCTGGCCCCGCCGGAGAGCTTTGACAGCGCGGCCTTCCTGGTCGGCGCGGCGCTCATCGGCGTGGGGCTGAACTTTCGCCTGTCGAAGGTGCGGCCGCGCGCCGGGGGCCCGCCCGGCGGGGGTGGCGGGGGGCCGCCGCCCGCTGCGCCCGCCGCCGCCCCGCGCAAGGCCCAGCGCCAGGGGCTGTTTTCTACCATCTTGAGCGGCCCTAACAACAAGAAGAGCGGGCCGCCCACTGGCGGCGGTAAGCCGGGCGGTGGGGGTGGCGGCGGCAAACCCGGCGGCGGCGGTGGCAAGGGCGGCCCCGGCGGGGGCGGTGGCAAAGGCGGCGGCGGGGGTGGCCGCAAGTGACGTCGAGGACAGTCGTTCTATGATGGGCAACGCTCCTCATGTAACCCCGGCCCGCGTGCGCCGGCTGGAGGAGCTAACACTCAACGCCTGGCCCGCGCTGCAAACACTGCAACTCGGCGGCTGGGTGCTGCGCTTTGCGAACGGCTACACCCGCCGCGCCAACTCAGTTCAGCCGCTCTATCCCAGCCAGCACGATCTAGCGACTAATTTGCAGTTGGCCGAGGCGCATTTCACGCGGCTTGGCCTACCGACGGTGTTCAAGCTCACGGCGGCCGCCGAGCCGGCCGGGCTGGATGCGGCCCTGGCCGCGCGCGGCTACGCCGAAGATGCCCGCACCAGCGTGCAACTGCTCGACCTCAACACGCTGCCGGCTGCTGCGCCCGGTGCAACGGTGCTGGCCGAGGCGCTGACCGACGACTGGCTGGCGGCGGTGTCCGCACTGGCGGCCATCCCCCAGCGCCACCAGCCGACGCTGCGCACGATGCTGGGGCTGCTCGCGCCGCAGGCCGCGTTCGCCTCGCTGGCCGAGGCAGGCGAGGTAGTGGCCTGCGGCCTGGCCGTGCTAGAGGCCGGGCACGTGGGCCTGTTCGACCTCGTGACGCATCCGGCGCACCGCCGCCAGGGCCACGCGTGCCGGCTGATCCTCGACCTGCTGGCCTGGGGCCGAGCCAACGGCGCGCACACCAGCTACCTGCAAGTGATGGTCAACAATCCGCCCGCGCTGGCGCTGTATGCCGGGCTAGGCTACCGCGAACTGTATCAGTATTGGTATCGCGTGCGCCCGGCGTAGCGGTGGTAACGCCGAACTATTGACGGCCCCTGAGTTTCACGCCATGCTGACTAACGTAAATGCGCCCGCAGCCACCGTGGCCCACAGACGGACCGCACCCCTATCACACAACTTTAGCGCACCCGGTTAGGAGCCGCTGACAGTCTGACAAGGAGGAGCCCCCATGTCGCCCACATCCCCCCGAACGCTGCGCGTGACCTTGCTGGTGTTGTTGGCGGCGGCGCTGGCTTGCAGCCCGCTGGCCGGTCAGCCCAGCGCTACTGCGCCCGCCGGAGCCGCCACAGCCACGGGGGGCGGTGCCTCGCCGACAGAAGGTGCCACCCAGGCCGGCACGGCCGATGCCTCCGACCCAACGCCAACGGAACTGGCAGCAGCGACCGCCTCGCCGGAGCCCAGTGCACTGCCGCCCACGCTCACGCCCGTGCCTGAAGCCCCACTCTTTCCCATCATTCAGGGCCGCAAGTTTGGCTTCATGGATCAAACCGGTCAATTAGTAATCGCGGCGCAGTTCGACGGCGTCAAGGACTTCCACGAAGGCCTGGCCCTGGTGTACCAGGGCGGCCTGTTTGGTTACGTTGACACAACCGGCGTCGTAGTCGTCGCGCCGCAATTTGAGCTGGCCTCAGACTTCATTGATGGGCTGGCGTGGGCCAAGGTCAACGGCTTGTCTGGTTATATCGATCACACCGGCGCCTTCGTCATCGAGCCGCAGTTCGACGACGCCTACGACTTCTCTGAAGGACTGGCCGCGGTGCGCGTGGGCAGC
>JBBRZY010000300.1:0-6287 GCA_038252885.1 Anaerolineales bacterium
CCTGGTCAGCCTCGCAGCGGCGGCGCCCCTGGCGAATGCCAACCTGCCGTGCAGCGACGACGGCCCGTTCCATCTGTTCCGCGCCGTAGAGCTCGGGCGGCTGCTGCAACTGGGCCACTGGTTCCCGCGCTGGGCGCCGGATATGGCGCAGGGCTACGGCTATCCCTTCTTTAATTTCTACGCGCCCTTGTCGTCGTATGGCGTGGTGGCGCTGCATGGGCTGGGGCTGGCCTATCCGGCCGCGCTCAAGGTCGCGTTCGCGCTGGGGCTGTGGCTGGCGGGGCTGGCCACGTTCTGGCTGGCGCGCGCGCTGTGGGGCGAGCGGGCGGGCGTGGCGGCCGGAGCGGCCTATCTGCTCGCCCCCTATCTGGCTTACGACATCCTCTTTCGCGGCAACCTGGCCGAGGCCTTCGCGTTTGTGTGGCCGCCGCTGGTGCTGTTGGGCCTGCACTTGCGGCACCGGCGCGGCTGGCTGCTGGCGGCGCTGGCGTATGCCGCGCTGATCCTCACGCACAACGTCTTTGCGCTAGTGGCCTCGCCGCTGCTGGGCGCGTATCTGCTGCTGCGCACGGGGCAAACGCGCGCCCCGGCCACGCTGGTGCGCGGCGGGTTGGCGCTGGCGGCCGGCATCGCGCTGACAGCCTACTTCTGGGTGCCGGCGCTGGCCGAGTGGGCAGAAGTGCATCCCGACCGGCTGCTGGTGCCGCCGATCTTCACCTGGTACACCAACTTCATCACCCCGGCCGACCTGCTGGCCGCGCCGCATGTCGAAGACCCCTTGCTCATCAACCCCTCGCCGCAGCGGGCGGTGGGGCTGGCGGCGGTGCTCTTGGGCTTGCCGGCTGTGGCCGCCGCGCTGGGGGCGCTGAGAAAACGCCAGTTGACCCATGGGGACGGGGCCGTGCTGTTCTTCGCCGCCGCGCTGGCGGGCTATGCGCTGCTGACGCTGCCGATCTCAGCGCCAGTGTGGCGCTTGATCAAGCCGCTGGAGCTGGTGCAGTTTCCATGGCGAATGCTGGGGCCGGCGGCGCTGTGCGCGGCCTTGCTGGTGGGGGCCAGCGTGCCGGTGTTCGAGCGCGGGCTGGCCCAATTGGGAATCACGCGCTGGTCGGCGGCTGGGCCGCTGGCGCTGGTGCTGCCGGTGATCTTTGTAGCCAACCTGGGCTGGTGGTATCCGCGCTACTGCGCCACGGCGGCCGAGGTCGGCGTGGCCGATTTGATCCGCTACGAGCAGGACTCGCACACAGTTGGCACGACGGCCAAAGGTGAGTATTTGCCCCAGGCGGTGGGCGGCGTGCCGGCGGACTCGGCGCTGGCCGAGGCGCTGGTACGCGGCGAAGAACCCGACCGGCTGGCGCTGTTCTTCGGCGCAGTGGCGACCCCAACAGAGCTAGGGCAGGCGGCCGCGCAGGCCGCCGACCCGCTGGACGCGACCTACATCGTAGAGTCGCCGGCCGACACGCTGGCGATCTACCAACAGTTTTACTATCCCGGCTGGCAGGCGAGCGTGGACGGGCAGCCGGTGGGGGTGCGACCGGCCGTGGCCGCCGCCGACGATGCGCCCTGGCCCACGCCGGCGATGGCCGGGCTGGTCTCTTTTAACATTCCGGCCGGGACCCACACGGTGCGGGTGTGGTTTGGCTCGACGCCGCTGCGCTCGGCGAGCGTGGCCGTTTCTTTAATCGCGCTCGTAGCGGTGGTGGGGCTGGCGGTGTGGCAAACGCGGCGGGCCGTGACGAGCGAGCACGCACCAGCAGCGGCGCCGATGACGGGCCGGCAAGTGGCGGCGCTGCTGATCGTGTGCGCGCTGCTGCCGATCTTGAAGCTGGGCGTCATTGACCGAATTCCCAACCCCTTGCGGCGGCCGGCGTTTGACGCCAACACCCTGCCCCTGACCGGGCCGCTGGGCCAGCATGCGCTGCAGGCCGACTTCGCGGGCGGGGTGCGGCTGCACGGCTACGACCGCTCGGCCACCCGGCTGCCGGCCGACGGCGCGCTCGACGTGGCCTTGTACGTGTCGCGCTGGGCGGCCAGTGAGCAGCGCTACTGGCCCGCCTTTCGCATCGTGGACGCGGACGGCTTTACGTGGCAAGACCCAGCCTACCTGCCGCCGCGCTGGCAGCGCGAGCCGCCGCCCACGGGCCTGTGGCCGCTGGATGAGTACGCGCAATGGGCGCGCCACCTGACGCTGCTGCCCGGCACGCCGCCCGGCACCTACACGCTGCTGGGCGAGGTGTTTGACCTGGACCGCCTGGCGATTGCCTCGCGGCTGGACGAGGCTGGCAACGCCAGCGAGCCGCGCTTCGAGCTAGGCCAGGTGGTCGTCGACCGGCCGCGCACGCCCAGCGCAAGCTACCCGACGTTGGGCGGCGAGGCGCTAAACGTCCGGCTGGGGCCGCTGACGCTGATCGAGGCCGACCTGCCGCGGATCACAGTGAACGCCGGCGACCTGATGCCCTACACGCTCTTCTGGGGCAGCGCAGCCACGACGGACGCTGACCTGTCTGTGCGCCTATGGCTCAAGCCCGCGCCGGACGGCGACCCGGTGCTCATCATCGACCTGCCGCCGGTGTCGAACTACGCCATGTCACAGTGGCAGGCGGGCGACGTGTGGCGCGGCCAGCACCGGCTGCGGCTGCCGGCCGACCTGATCAGCGGGGTGTACAAGCTGTGGGTCACTGTGCCGGGCGAGGCCGGCGAGGCGCTGGCGGGCCAGATCAACGTCCACGCCCCGGTGCGGACGTATGCGCGGCCCGAGGTGGTCCACACCAGCGGCGGCGCCTTTGACGGCGTGGCCGAGTTGGCGGGCTACACGGTGACGCCGACGACCGGCAGCCTGACGGTGCAACTGGTGTGGCAGGCGACCACCACACCAGCGATCGGCTACAGCGTCTTCGTCCACCTGCAAGCCGCCGATGGCCGCATCTGGGCCCAGAGCGACGGCGTGCCAGCCGCCTGGACCCGGCCGACCACCGGCTGGCTGCCGGGCGAATACGTGGTGGACGAGCACGCGCTCAGCCTGCCCGCCGACCTGCCGGTGGGCGAGTACAGCCTGTATGTTGGGCTGTACGACCCGCAGACCGGGCAACGGCTGCCCACCAGCGGCCCCGGCGCGGCGGCCGACGCCCGCCTGGCGCTCGTCCCCTTGCGGCTGCCCTAAACCGGCGCTATTCGCGCCCACCAGTGAAAGCAGCCGCCTAAATTCGACTGTTTCAGTCTATAATCATTAGTTACAGGAATGATTTCCAAAATCGCGATCGCGGTGCGGCCCCCTGGCCGACCAACTGTTGTGGTCAAGCCAATTCACGTTACGGTCAAGCCGCCGCGTGCGGGACCTCGCAGCGTGACCTAAAAGAACCGAACCACGCATGACTGCATCGTCCCATGCCGGTCGGAGCCGACCGATTGTCGGCCGGCGCAAACGTACTTCTCAAACTGGGGCGAATTCCGCCGGCGGGCCGGCCGACGCCCTCCCGGCCGCCCCGCGCCCGGCCCGCTACACCATCCCCCGCCTCGCGCCCGACGCCCTGCGCCGTGGACGGCTGGTCGATTTTCTCCACGAGTCAGTCCACAACAAACTCATCCTGCTCTCGGCCGCCGCCGGCTACGGCAAGACCTCGCTGCTGGCCGCCTTTGCCGCCGAAAGCGACTACCCCATTGCCTGGCTGCAAATCAGCGAGGCCGACCGCGACCTGGCCGGGCTGTTGGCGCACATCATCGGCGCGCTGCAAGCCCGCTTTGGGCGTTGGCCGTCCACCGTGCTCAAGCTGGCGGCGCAAGCCGGGGCCACGCCCGTAGCGCTGGCCACCGCGCTCGGCCGCGAGATCGAAGCCACCGTGGACGAGTACTTTGTGCTCGTGCTGGACGACTTCCACCTGATTGACAGCGAGCCGGCCGTCCTGGCCTTCTTCGACGGACTGCTGGCCCACCTGCCCGACCAGGCCCACCTGGTGGTGGCCGGGCGCACGCTGCCGCCGCTGTACTATGCCGGGTTGGCCGCCAAACAACAGATCACCGGTCTCAGCGAGGAGCAATTGCGCTTCACGGCCGGCGAGGCCCAGGCGCTGCTGCAACTCCGCAATCAGGTGGAATTGCCCACCCAGGCGGCCGAGTCGCTGGTCGTCAACACCGAAGGCTGGATCACCGGCATCTTGTTGACCACGCATCTCATGTGGCAAGGGCTGATGGCGAACCTTATCGAGGCGCGCCACGCCGAGCGCCCGCTGTTTGAATACCTGGCGGCCGAGGTGCTCGAACAGCAACCGCCGGCCATCCAACAGTTCCTGATGGAATCGGCCGTGCTGCCCGAGATGGAGCCGGAGGTGTGCGATGCCGTGCTGGGCCGCACCGACAGCGCCGACCAACTGCGCCAGGCCGAAACGCGGCGGCTGTTCATTAACGGCGTCGGCGACGACCTGCCCGCCTATCAATACCATCACCTCTTCCGCGACTTCCTGCAAGCCAAGCTGCGCGAGCGCGACCCAGGCCGGTTCAAAGACGTGCAGGCGCGCGCCGCCGATTGGTTCGCCGCGCACGACATGCCCGAGGCGGCGGTCACGTTTTACGTCACCGCCGGCGCGCTGACCACCGCCGCCCGGCTGGCCGAGAGCCAGGCCAAGACCATGTTCCGGGCCGGCCGGCACGTCACCCTGCGCAAGTGGGCCGACCAACTGGCATCCATCGCCGACCAAATCCCCCGCCTGTTCTTGTTCCTGGCGACCGCCGACGCCGACCTGGGCCAGTTGGCCTTGGGCCAGACAGACCTAGACCAGGCCAGCATCGGCTACCAACTGCGGGAGGACGAAGTCGGCCTGGTTGAAGTTGAAGTGCGCCGCTGCTGGCTGCTGATCCTTAAAGGGCAATATGCGCCCGCCCGGCCGCTGCTCGCCGCCGTGGTGGCCCGGCCGGCCAACCTGCTGCCGCCAGCCTCGCGCGCGCTGGCGCTGCGCTGGCTGGGCATTTGCCAATTGCAGACCGGGCTGGTGGAAGAAGCAGAAGCCTCGCTGGCTGGTGCGCGGCAATTGTTAGCGGGCGCTGATAACGCCTACGATCTGGCGCTGACGCTCTCAGACCTGGCGGCGGTCTACCGGCAGCGGGGCAAAACCAGTCACGCCGCCCTGGCCCAACAGCAGGCGCTGGCGATCTTGCGCGAAGAAGAAGCCGCGCTGCCGCTGGCGCAGGTGCTCAACAACATCGGCTGGGATTTGCACATGCTGGGCCAGTACGAGACGGCCTTGGGCACCTACGCCGAAGCGTTGGAGTGGGCCCACCGCGCGGGCAGCGCCGACACCGAGCGCCGCATTTGGGAAGGCCAGGCCAGCCTGTTGGCCGACTTGGGCGAGGCGCTGCAGGCGGCCACGCTCTACCAACAGGCGTTGGGGCAGGCCGAGGAAGCCGGCGAGCGCAACCTGCTGGTGTATCTGGCCTGCGGCATGGCCCGGCTCGACCGGCGGGTCGGCAATTATGCCGGGGCGCTCGAATGGCTGCGGCGGGCCGAGCTGTACCTGGAAGGCCACCCCATGGCGCTGCCGCTCACCAACCCGGAGGGCCTGTACGGCATGATCCAGGTGGAGATGGGCCATGGTGGGCCGGGGGTCGACACGCTGCGGGCCGTGTGCGCGGCGCAGGCCACGATCGAGTCGCCGGTCGACCTGGCGCAGAGTCTGTTCTACCTGGCGATAGGCGAGTTTCGGCTGGGCACGGTCGAGCCGGCGGCCAAAGCGCTGACGCAATCGTTTGAAGTGGCCGAGCGCGTGGGCTATGACCAGATGCTGCTGCGCGAAGTGCCGCTGGCGCGCGATATGCTCGAACCACTGCGCCAGCACCCCACCCTGGGCGCGCGCATCAACGCCCTGCTGGCGCGGGCCGGGGCGCTGACGGCTGTGCGCGGCCGGCTGATCGAACGCGGGCTGATCGCTGGCGCGGCCGACGTGCTGCCCGACCTGACGCCTGGGCTCGACGTGCGCATCTTGGGCGTGGCCCAGGTGCTCAAAGATGGGGTGGAAATAGCCCGCACCGCGTGGGGGTCGCAGCGCCCGCGCGACTTGTTCTTCTACCTGATCGAACGCATGCCGCTCTCAAAAGAGACGGTGCTGGCCGCCTTCTGGCCCGACATGGCGCAGAGCCGGGCGGTGGCCAACCTATACCAGACGCTCTACCGGCTGCGGCGGGCGCTGGGCTGCGAGGCGGTGGTGCTAGAGGAAGGCGAGTGCCGACTGGCTCCCGACCTAGACTTGATGGTCGACGCGCAGCAGTGTGACGGGCAGGCGCGCCTGGCGCTGGCCGCC
>JBBRZY010000301.1:0-6247 GCA_038252885.1 Anaerolineales bacterium
CTGGCTCGTCATCAGCGCCATCCGCAGCCTGCCCGCCGTGCAATTCGCCCAAACCGCCGCCGCCGATGCCGCCGCCCCCGCCCCAGCCCCCGCCAGCAGCGGTGGCGCCGGCATCGGCGGCGGCGCCGTCAGCGAACTCTCGCCCGTCTTCACACCCGAAGTGCAGCACTGGGCCCCACAAATAGAGGCCTGGGCTGCGCTCTACCAGCTCGACCCCAACCTGGTCGCCACCGTCATGCAGATCGAATCGTGCGGCGCGCCCGGCGTAGTATCGGGCTCTGGCGCGCAGGGGCTGTTCCAGGTGATGCCCTTCCACTTCACCGCCGGCGAGAACATGCAAGACCCCAACACCAACGCCGCGCGCGGCATGGGCTACCTGGCCCTCGGCCTGCAGCGCTCCGCCGGCAACGTCGGCCTGGCCCTGGCCGGCTACAACGGCGGCCACAGCATGATCGGCAAAGACAGCGCCCTCTGGCCCGCTCAAACCCAGCGCTACTGGTACTGGGGCACCGGCATCTACGACGAAGCCAGCGCCGGCCAGCCCACCAGCAGCCGCCTGCAAGAGTGGCTCACCGCCGGCGGCGCCAGCCTGTGCACCACCGCCGCCCAGCAAATTGGCCTCACCACCGCTGCCAACTAGCACCCCCCAACACCACGCTTCGCCTCAACACAAAAGGCCGGCCGCGACTCATCGTCACGACCGGCCTTTTCTTTTTGCCGTAGACCTACCCAAAGTCACCCCTGCACACCCCAGTCTGCCGTCTCCCCACCGCCAGTCTCCGCCACCACCCACTTAGTGAAATTCGTGTTCCCCCCTCACCCATCCCCGCCAGTGGCCCCCTAACCTCGGCCCTATCCGCCCCCGAGTCCCCAGCGAAGCGAAGTCCCCTAAGTCCCCAGCTCTACCGCCGCTTGAGCGCCCCCGCTGGCAGTGCTGGGTTCGGGCGCGTATCCGTCAACTTGGCCCCTTCCACCACCCGCTCCGGCGCCAGTGGCAGCCACACCGCAAACGTCGAGCCGCCCGCCCCCGTCGAGCTCGCCTCGATCTTGCCCCCGTGCACCTGCGCAATCCGCTGCGCAATCGCCAGCCCCAGCCCCGCCCCGCCGGCCGCCCGCGTGCGCGCCTTGTCAATCCGGTAAAAGCGCTCGAAGATAAACGGCAGCTCACCCGGCGGAATGCCCACCCCCGTGTCGGTCACCACCAGCCGCGCCCAGTTGCCCGGCGTGCGCGCCAGCCCCACCGTCACGCGCCCGCCCTCCGGCGTGAACTTCAGCGCGTTGCTCACCAGGTTCAGCAGCAGTTGCTTCAACCGGTCGCGGTCGCCATTCACCACCGCCTGATCGATCTCGCCAATTTGCAGCGTCACCCCGCCCGCCAACACCTGCGCCTCGCGGAACACCTCCAGCAGCAGCGTGTCCAGCTCCACCGGGTTGCGCGCCAGCGGCAGCGTGCCCGCGTCCGACTGCGCCAGCAGCAGCAGATCGCCCACCAGCCGGCTCATGCGCTCCGCCTCCGACTGAATCGCGTCCAGCGAAGTCGCGTCGGCCCCGCCCATGCGCCGCAGCAAATCCACATTCCCCCGGATCGTCGTCAGCGGCGTGCGCAGCTCGTGCGACACATCCGCCAAGAAGCGCCGCTGGGCGTTGAACAATCGCTCCAGCCGTTCGAGCGTGGCGTTGAACGCCTGCGCCAGCCGGCCCACCTCATCCTGCGGCACACCCACCAGCGGAATGCGCCGCGACAAATCATCGGCCCGCGAAATTTGCAGCGCCGCCTGCGTAATCGTATCCAACGGTTTCAGCGCGCGGTTGGCCGACAGCCAGCCCACCATCGCCGCCAGCAGCACCGCCGCCAGCCCACCCGTCACCAACACCAGCAGCAGCACATTCTTCGCCAGGTCAACCTGATCTAGCGGTGACGCCGCCTGCACATAGCCCAGCAGTTGGCCGCCGGTCGTCAAGATCGGCTTAGTCACCACCCGCAGCCGCGCGCCATCAATCAGCACATCACCGCTCGACTCGCCCGACCGCGTCAGCCCGGCCGGGTCGAGCGCTTCCTGGTAATCGCCCAAGTTGTCCGAGTTGACAACCCAGGTGCCGTTGGCCCGCCACACCTGCACATACACGCGCGCAGCGCTGAAGCGGTTGACCTCCTGCTGCGGGATCATCACGAACAGCACATCCAGCTGCCGCCGCGTTTGGCTGGTGTTGATGATGTCGGTGGCCGTTTGGCGCAGGCTGGTATCAACCTGGCTGACCAGCGTAAACACCGTCAGGCCGTACACCACGGCTCCAAAGAGGATGATGATGACGGCCAGGACGGTCGAGTACCAGAAGGTCAACCGTAAGCGGAGGGTCAACGGTGAATGGTGGATAGGTCGCTCCGGGCCGGCGCGACAGTCGGCCCAGGCTTAGTTTCCACCCTCTATTTATGCTTGGAATGAGCGCTCAGTGAGCGCGGCATTAGAACCGCCGGATGAGAAGGCCTTACTCTTCGCGCAGCACGTAGCCCACGCCGCGCACCGTGTGCACCAGCCGGGGTTCGCTGGCCGCCTCGGTCTTCTGCCGCAGGTAGCGCACATACACCTCAATGATGTTGCTCTCGCCGCCGAAGTCGTAGCCCCACACCCGGTCGAAGATCACTTCACGCGTCATCACCTGGCGCGGGTGGCGCATGAACAGCTCCATCAACTCGTATTCCTTGGCCGTCAGCTCAATCGACCGCTCGGCCCGAAAGGCCTGGCGCGTGCCGGTGTCCAGCGTCAAGTCCGAGAACTTCAGCACCTCCGGCGACGCCGGCGCCGCGCGCCGCAGCAGCGCCCGCATTCGCGCCAGCAGCTCATCGAAGGCAAACGGCTTCACCAGATAATCGTCGGCCCCCGCGTCCAGGCCCATCACCCGGTCGCCCACGCCTTCCTTAGCCGTCAGCATCAAGATCGGCACCGACCCGGCCGCGCGCAGCCGCCGGCAGACCTCCAGCCCGTCCATGCCCGGCAGCATCCAATCCAGAATCACAATGTCCGGTGGATTTTCACGGGCCAGCGCCAGGCCAGTCGGCCCATCCGCCGCCACATCCACCCGGTAGCTCTCATACGCCAGCCCCCGCTGCAAAAACTGGCGGATGCGGTCTTCATCTTCAATGACCAACACACGGTTCGACATGCCCGAAATCATACACGAAAACGCCCCCGCCGCCTATTCTTCAACCCGCCCAGCCACCCGCCGCCCCACCGCCTACCAACGTCTGACTGCCCGCCGTCCCTGCTCTTTATCTCCGTCGTGTTCGTCCACTTTTCCTGGCCTCGCCCCTTGGTCCACGTGGTGAAATTCGTGGTCAACGCGCATCCCGCCGCTTGCGAGCCAACCCCGCGCCCTCACCAGCGCCCCTTCGTGGCCATTCGTGTCAAAATCCCCCTCGCTCCCTCCCTCGCCTCCCTGTCAAGGGTAGGTTTTTTTGCAGCGGCTCGTTTTACTCAGCGCCGCTCAGCGGCAACCTAACCCACGTCCTAACCGCAGCGCATTTGTGTAGATTCGTGTTTACGGCCGTTGTTCTCACCGCGCCTCAGCCACCCTCTATCATGCGCGCCTCGCGCCCTCCCATCGCCCGCATCCCTCCCCTTCGTGGTCATTCGTGGCAAAAATACCCCGCTATGAAAACCTACCCCTGTCAGCCCCCGCCTCCCTGACCGATGTCTATCTTGACTTTCCCCCATGCCGCCCTAAGATGAAGCCAGTCAGCCGCTGCCCCTTACCCCTCATCGGAGCGTCAATCCATGCGTCCCCAAGCTCGCCCGCGTGCCCCGCTCTCCGGCTGGCCTGCCCTGATCCTCCCCCTCGTATTCGCGCTGGTGCTCGGCCCCTCAGCCGGCCTAGCGCCCGCCCTGGCCGCGCCCACCGCCGATGGCGCCCACTTCACCTTAGACGTGGCCCCCCGCAGCGCCTTGCTCAAACCCCTGTGCATTGGCCAATCGCAGACCTTCTACGCCTGGGTCACCAAGACCACCACCCGCACCATCGGCGAGCGGCTGGTCGACTATACCGCCATGGTCCTAGGCGTCGACCTGACCGCCACCAGCGACGAACCCGCCATTGGCAGCCTCACGCGCACCAGCGCCGACCGCTACACCGGCGGCGGCGCCCTCCAGACCTACCAGGCCGTAGAGTTCACCTTCAAGGCGCTCAAGGCCGGCACCACCACCCTGCGCTTCAAGGGCCGTGTCAACTGGCACTGGCTGCCCGGCGCCACCGACGCCGCCGTGCAGGCCAGCCCCGACGGCTACCAGGTACCGGTAGATGCCGTCATCACCGTCAAGGTCCGGCCTTGCCGCGTCAACGCCTCGGCCGTCCATCGCTGGTCGGGCAGCGGCTACATCGTCGTCGGCACCATGGACGAGGCCGACCTGACCGCCGATGAGCAGGGCCACCTCACCGGCTCCGGCACCATTAACTGGACCGTCGCCACCATCGTCCCGGATTGCGTCAGCACCGACGACTACGCCCCCAGCCAAGTCGAGCTAGCCGGCGACCTGCGTGACGACGGCCAGTTGGCCGTTGCCTTCACCTACGCGCCCGCCGTCGACTCGGCCACCATCCTCTGCACCGACCGATTTCGCGGCGTCTATGAAGACCGCAGTTGGACCGTGCTCGCCAGCCCGTCGCCGCTGGCCTTTCAGGTGTCGTCCTTTGGCGGCGTGTCGCAGCAGTCGCAGGTCCTTACCGGCGAGCAGTCGGCCGCCACCGGCGACGCCGTGCTAGTCCTCCTGCCCGCCGACGACGAAGCGCCCGCCGCCGCCCTCAGCCGCCTGTTCACCGGCCGCCCGCCCGACCTTCTAGCCAGCCTCCCGGCCGCCTTCGCGCCCCGCGCCACGGAACGCTAAAGACCATGCCGCCCATGAACACTTCCTCCGTCCGCTCCCCGCGCTGGCGCGCCATTTGGCTCATGCTGCTCCCGCTGCTCGTCGCCTCGGCCTGCCAACTCGGCGGGGCTGGCGCGCCGACCGCCACCCTGGCCCCCGGCGCGGCCACCCTCACCCCCGCCGCCGCGGTGGGTCCCACCCCCACCGCCGCCGCGGTTGACCCCGGCCCGGTCGAGATCGTCATTGGTTCCGGCCCCTTCGCCTTGCCCGATGCCAGCGTGGGCCTCGACACCCTGCCCAGCTACAACGCCACTCTGCTCATCACCTTTGACGGCCAACGTGCCGGCCAGCCGCTGCACTGGACTCAAACCTACGTCCTGAATGTCACGCCCAACGCCGCCCGCCAGATCACCGTAGACCGCTCAGGCGACCCGGCCGCCGCCTTGTTCCTGGCTGAAGTCGCCGGCGTGGCCTACGAGCGCCGCGGCCAGCAAGCCTGCACCGCCATCCCGCTGGAGGCCGGCGCCTCAGACCTCGACCGCTTCTTGCCGGCGGCGCTGCTCACCCCCGTCATCGGGGCCGACGAGGCCGGCCGTGAGACCGTCAACGGCCTCGCCGCTTTACACGACACCTTCGACGAGCGCGCCCTCGGCCAAAGCGGCCTCACGACCTCCACCGGCGCCGTCTGGGTCGCGGCCGACGGCGGCCACGTAGTCAAATACACGACCTCCAACACCGGCGAAGCCGACTTCTTCGGCGCCGACCTGGCCGGCACGCTCGCCTTTGACTACCAACTCACCACCCCGGCCGACCCCTCGGCCGCCGCTGTCCCCGCCGATTGCCCGCCCGGATTCGTCCCGGCCCAACCACTGCCCGACGCCACCAACCTCGTCAACCTGCCCGGCCTGCTCAGCTTCGACACCGCCACCAGCCTGGCAGAGGCCGGCGCGTACTATCAAGCCCAGCTCACCGCCGCCGGCTGGGCCCCCCTGAACGACCCCGTCGTCACCCCCACCACCCAACTGCTCGACTTCGCCCAAGGCGACCTGCAACTCACCGTCCTCCTCACCGCCACGCCCACTGGCGCCACCGTCACCCTCATCATGGTCCACCCCAGCCCGCCGCCCCCGCCCTGACAAGCGTGTGTCTAACGCCGGGGGACTTTGCCACCAATGATCACGAATGGGCAGGCTTCGGGTGTTGGGTAGGCGACATAGTTTGCAAAAGCCCCATGTCGGCAATAGGTTGAACCATAGGCGCGCATAGCGCCCCCCAGCCCGACACGAATTTTCACGAAAGTATGTGGAGACGGCCAAGCTTTAATTGCCGCTGAGCGAAAACCATCCCCCCTCAGCCCGCCGTCTCCCTCCACCCCTGGCCCCGCCCTCACC